>NZ_JBHWUU010000020.1:49509-106108 GCF_042737375.1 Streptomyces sp. NPDC060000 | reverse complement strand
ACACAGCGGCCCCACACGCCTGCGCCGGGACCGCGGGTTCCGCGGTCCCGGCGCTTGTGGAGGGCAGTTGATCCGTCACATGCTCACCCGTCCGCTCAGCGGAACGTTCCAGTGCCTGTCCGGCCGGTGCGACTGATCGCTGAAGGTTGCGCTCCTTCGCGGGCCGAGGCCGAGAGGCTGATCACGGAGGGGAAGCTTGTCTCGGCCGTCCGGCTGAGCGGCAGGCTCTCCGGCGACTTCACCTTCACGCTCAAGCGCTGAGCCCTACTCGCCAACAGGGGCCTGTCCGGCAGGATCCGCCGGACAGGCCCCGAACCCGCCTTCAGTCACCCGGCGTTGAAGCGGTGTGCGGGCGTCGTCGGTGCGCACACCGAGCCGGGTTCTCAAGGTTGTCGGACTGTGTCGTGAGGGTGCCGACGGCGGTCACGCTCGGACGCCGTTCCGCGTCGGCGGCGGGGTGGTTCAGTTCTCCGTGCGGGCGGGAAGCCGCCATCCCGGGCGCGGGAAGTGGCAGGTGTAGCCCTCGGGATAGCGCTCCAGGTAGTCCTGGTGCTCGGGCTCGGCCTCCCAGAAGGGGCCGATCGGCTCGACCTCGGTGACGACCTTGCCCGGCCACAGTCCGGAGGCGTCCACATCCGCGATCGTGTCCTCGGCGATCCGCTTCTGCTCGTCGTCCACGTAGTAGATCGCCGAGCGGTAGCTGAGGCCGATGTCGTTGCCCTGGCGGTTCTTGGTGCTCGGGTCGTGGATCTGGAAGAACAGCTCCAGGATCGCCCGGAAGTCGGTCTTCTCCGGGTCGAAGAGAATCTCGATGGCCTCCGCATGGGTGCCGTGGTTACGGTACGTGGCGTTCGGTACGTCGCCGCCGGTGTACCCGACCCGGGTCGCCGTCACGCCCGGGAGCCGGCGGATCAGGTCCTGCATTCCCCAGAAGCATCCGCCCGCGAGCACGGCCCTCTGCGTCTGCGCTGCCATGTCGGCACCTTTCAATCTGTCGCCTCGGCCATGCGCTGCCCACTCGCACACCGTCGGCGTTCCAGCCTTCGTGGCTACAACAGCGCGTGAGAGGCCCGAACAATTCCGTGCCCTAAAAGTCATCCCCGCGGTCGGCCCCCGCGGTCGGTTCCGAGGTCGCCGGACGGTGCGCGGACGGCGCGGACGGCGCGCGCGGACGGCCTGCCGAGGGAGCCCGGTGCCCTGCCCAGATCCATCGCCCCTGGGCCGAACGGCTCAGGCACGGCACGCCTCGCCCGTGCGGGCGGGCGGTCGCCGGTGGAGGATCGGTGGGGTGGCGGCCTCGGGAGGGTCGCCCGGCACCGCCCCACCGCGTGAAGAGGTCCCGGCCATGCAACTGTTCGACCACCTCCTGTTCCACTGCGCCACCGACCGCGCCCCGGAACTCGTCGGGGACGACGGCCTCGGCGTCACGCCGACCGCGACGTGAGCGCCGCCGCGCGCGGGGACGCGCCCGGCGGCGGCCGCTACGGCGAGGCCGTGTTCCGTCCCGAACAGGCGGGAGAGGGCGAGCGCATCGACTTCGGCGCCCTCGCCTACGACGACGTCACCATGGCGCGGCTGCGGGCACTCGGGGTGGGCCCGGGGTGGCGCTGCCTCGACCTGGGGGCCGGCACGGGGACGGTCTCGCGTCGGCTGCTGGACGAGGCCGGGGTGGCGAGCGTGCTCGCCGTGGACCGCGACGTGCGTTTCCTCAGGGCGCGGCCCGTGTCCGGGCTCGAGGTGCTGGAAGCCGACATCACTGCCCCGGACTCCGTCCCCGGCCGGTTCTCGCTCGTCCACGCTCGTTTCGTGCTGATGCACCTGGCCGAGCGTGAGCGCCTGGTCACGGCGCTGGCCGAACTCGTCGCGCCCGGCGGTGTGCTGGTGCTCAGTGACGCGGTGGACCTGACGAGCGACCGGACGCCCGACACGCCGTACAGCGAGGTCATGCGGGCGATGTGGCAGGGGTTGCGGGCCGGCATCGGCACCGATGTCTCCTGGGTGCCGTCGTATCCCCACCTGCTGCGCGGGGCCGGGCTCGTGTCCGTCGCCGCCGAGGTCCATGTGCCGCCGCTGCTCCCGGGCAGTCCCATCAGCCGCTTCTGGGCGGACACCTGGGAGCGGAGCCGAGCGGCGATGCTCGCCACCGGTCTGGTCGACGACACGGCCGTCGACGCGGCGGTCCGCTCCCTGGGCTCCGACGAGTGCGCCGCGCTGTCGGCAGGCATGCTCACCGTCTGGGGATGGAAACCCGACGGGACCTGACCATCCGCGAAGGGCGGCCCCGCGCCCGATGTCGAGACCGGCCACCGTGCAACCCCCAGGGGCGCCGCGCGTTCAGCGTGCGTGGATGAGCAGCAGCGCGATGTCGTCGCTGCGGGGCGCGGATCGCGGGGCGTGGCCGACCAGGGTGTCGGCGAGGGCCTGCATGTTCTGGGTGGAGGCCTGCGCCAGTCGGTCGGCGAGGCTGTGGATCGCGTCCTCGATGTCGACGCCGGGTGCTTCGACGAGTCCGTCGGTGTAGAGCGCGAGCACCGTGCCGGGTGACAGGGAGATCTCGGTGGTGGGGTAGTCGGCCGCGGGGTCGATGCCGAGCAGCAGACCGGGCTGGAGGGGGACGACTTCGGTGTGGCCGTCCGGATGGCGCAGGATCGGGGGTGGGTGGCCGGCGGTGGCCAGACAGGCGTGGTGGCGGGCCATGTCGAGGGCGATGTAGGTGCAACTGGTGAACAGGCCGGGGTCGAGGTCGGTGAGCAGGCGGTTGGTGCGGGCGAGGACTTCGCCGGGGGGTGCGCCCGCGGTGGCGTGGACGGCGGTGCGGACCTGTCCCATGAGGGTGGCGGCCTGCACGTTGTGGCCCTGGACATCGCCGATGGCAGCGGCGGCGGTCGTCTCGTCGAGGCGGATGAAGTCGTAGAAGTCGCCGCCGATGCCCATCCCGCGGCCGGCGGGGAGGTAGCGGGCGGCCACTTCGAGCCCGGGGACGCTGGGCAGGGTGCGAGGCAGCAGGCCGGCCTGGAGATTGCGGGCGAGCTGGTGCTCGGCGTCGTAGAGGTGGGCGCGGTCCAGGGCCTGTGCGATCAGTCCGGCGAGGGCGGTGAGGACGGCGCGTTCCTGCGGGGCGAAGGGACGGGGCTGGTCGTAGGCGAGAACCATGGAGCCGACGGAGCGGCCGGTGGTGATCAGGGGAAGGAACGCCCACGAGGCCATGCCGTCCTGGAGTACCGCGGCGGGATATTCCCGTTTCAGCTCCGCGAAGCTGGTGAAGAAGCACGGGTTGCCGCTGGTGAGGACGCGCACGGCTGGGGTGTCGGCGGTCAGCGGGATGGCGTCGAACCGGTCCATGAGGTCGGCGGAGTAGTTGCGGTAGCCGATGATCCGCAGTCTCCCCTCCTCCTCGGCCATCAGGGCCAGGGCCCGGGCCCCGAAGGCTGCCTGGACCTCGTCGGCGACCCTCTCCACCACGTCGCTCACGCCGACGGCCTCGGTGAGGGCGACAGCGAGATGCGTCAGGGCGTAGAGGGCGGTGGCCCGGCCCGGTTCGGCGGGCGGCGCGGGATGGACCAGGAGCGGCGGGTCCGGGGTATGGGCCGGCGGGGTGCGGACGATGCGCACACTGATGCCGATGGCGTCCGGGTAGAGGTGGAAGGACAACCAGTGATCCGGCGGGCGCAGCGTGCTGAAGGACGTCGGCCGGCGGCTGAGCGCCGCTGACCGGTAGCGGTCCTCGGCGACGGGGGTGTCCAGCCAGGGCAGCGCCTCCCAGGGGCGTGCTCCCAGCAGGTCGTCAACACCGACGCCGAGGAGCTCCGCCGCCGCGGTGGTGATGAAGGTGATGCGGCCGTCCACGTCCAGCGAGCAGCAGCCGTCGGGCAGGCGCTCGGCGAAGTCGACCGCGGCCTGTGCCTCGTGGCGCCCGGCGGTACGGGTCCGCGGCGGAGGCAGTATCCGTGGCTCGGTCCCGGGCAGCACGGGCCGGCCGCTGTCGGCGGCCCGCCGCAGGATCACGCCCAGACGGTCGCAGACGCCGCGGATAGCGTCACGCTCATGCGCGCTCAACGTCGGGGGGTGCGAGGCGGGCCAGTGCACCACCAGGCCTCCCCATACACTCGGGCCGGTCGTGATCGGGGCGGCGGCGAGGGCGAAGGGGTGAGGCAGGACGAGCGCCATTTTCGGGTACCGGCGTGCCCGCTCCTCTTCGTTCCCGACCCACACCAGTTGACGCTCCCGTACGGCGTCGGCCACCGGGGTCGCGGCCTCCAGCGTCACCCGCGCCCACGGAACGGCGATCCGCCACGAGACCCCGCTCAGCAGCGCCATGTGCAGGGCGGACTCGTCCGGCGGCAGCAGATAGAGCGCACTCACGCTGGTGCCGCTCTCCTGCGCGAACCGAAGCAGAACCGATTCCAGCGAATCCAGCGATTCCGGTGAGGGCAGTGAATCCGGTGAGTCCGGTGAATCCGGTGAGTCCGGTGACTGCAGTGACTCCGGTGGCGACGGGCCGGAGCCCGCAGGGTCATCGGTGGACGCGGCGTCGGACACGCGCTCACCGTCCTCTGCGAGCGCCGGCCGGTGAGCCCCGAGGCCCGGACCGACGTCGAACGGCCTCGCCGCTGACACCGGCGGCCGTGGCCGACGAGGGGCCGGTGCCCGCGCCGCACCTGGTGGGGCCGACGGCGATCCGCGCCCAGCCGCACTCGGACCGCCGACTCGTCGGCCCCGGCCGGGCCCGGTGGCCGACCGACCCTGACCTGGTCCGATGGCCGGTCGGCGCCGTCGTACGAATGATCCGGCCGCCCAGTTCGGGCGGCTGCGCGAGTGCGGCGCGATGGCAGCCTCCGGGACTCCGTGCCCCTGGCGCATCGTCGCTCCGCCCCGCGGGCAGAGTGCCGTTCTGTTGCCGTGCCGGGGCCTGCGCACGGCCGGGCAGCTCCGCCGTGGCAAGCACCGTCACGCGCCGATTCCCTGCCTCCGTCGGCCTTCGTCGCCGGGCGCGCCAAACCGCCTGCCGGTGCGCCGGGCGGCACCACCGGCGTCCACAGCTGGACCACCGTGGCGACGGGGCTCCGCTCCGACAGTACGGACCGCTACCCATATACGGACGATACGCCCACCAGGCAGCGCCGCCCACTCTCCTTATCCGCGCATGGTGCGGGTGAGGGGACGCACACCGCAATGGCCGTGCCGGGGCTGGTGGACATGCCGGCGTCGGCCCGATCGAGCAGCAGAAGCCACCGCGGTCCGCTGCCCGGGCGCGCCATTGACCGACACCGACGCGACTCCTAGCGTGGCGTGGAATACGTTTACCGACGTCCCTCTGCGTCTTCGCCACCCTGTACGCGTCCCGGTAGGAGCCTCATGTCCCAGTCCCCGCCGCCCGCTGCCCTCATCGCCATGAACCCGGTGCATCTGCGGGGGCTCTTCCCGCCTCCGGTGATGGCACGGCTCCGTCAACTGGTGGACGTCGACCCCGGACTCGTCGTCCAGGACTTCTCCGATCCCGCCGCGACCGCGGCGCTGGGCCGGGCCGAGGTGCTCATCACGGGCTGGGGCTGCCCCCACATCGGCGCGCAGGTGCTGGAGGCGGCACCGCGGCTGCGGACCGTGCTGCACGCGGCCGGCAGCGTCCGGCACCTGGTGGGGACGCCGTTCTGGGAGCGGGGCCTCGCCCTTTCCAGCGCTGCGCAGGCCAACGCGCTCCCCGTCGCGGAGTACACGCTCGCCGCGATCCTGTTGGCCGGGAAGGACGCCTTCGGGCTGCGGGAGCGCTTCCGCGCCGAGCGTGCGCATCCCGGCCCGACGGAGTACGCGGCGGTGGGCAACCTCGGCCGCCGGGTCGGCCTGATCGGCGCCTCTCGCGTGGGCCGCCGACTGCTGGAACTCCTGCGCCCCCTCGACCTCTCGGTGAGCCTGTACGACCCCTATGTCGACGCCGCCGAGGCAGCGGAGCTCGGTGCCGTCCCGCTGCCGCTGGACGAGTTGTTGCGCACCAGCGACATCGTCAGCGTGCACGCCCCCGACATCCCACAGACCCGTCGCATGCTCGACCGCGAGCGACTGGCCCTCATCCCCGACGGTGGCGTGCTGATCAACACCTCGCGCGGTGCCCTTGTCGACCAGGCCGCGCTCGTCGAGGAACTGACCCGTGGCCGGCTCAGCGCGGTGCTGGACGTCACGGAACCGGAGCCGCTGCCGGCGGACTCCCCGCTGTTCAGCCTCCCGAACGTGTTCCTCACCCCGCACATCGCGGGGTCCCTCGGCAACGAACTGGCCCGTCTGGGCGGCACGGTCGTGGAGGAACTCGAACGCCTCACCACGGGCCGGCCACTGGCGTACCCGGTCCATCGGGCAGGGCTGGCGACCAGCGCCTGACCCGCTGTCATGTCCCCGGCCGGACATCAAGTTGTACGCCGAGCTGTACGTCAGTCCGCTGCTGCGGCGACAGTAAACGGTTACCCCGGGCGGGCGCGATTCATGGCCGCGATGTCTCCGCGCGCGGCCGCGGATGCAATATCGTCATGATGTGACGCCGAGCGAAAACGCCTCCGCCGTGAGCCCCAACCCCAGGGGCGGCAGGCGTCGGCGAGGTGATTCCGCGAGCGGGGACCGCCCGAGCACGATCCGCGATGTCGCTGAGCGAGCGGGCGTGTCGGTAGCAACCGTTTCCCGGACGCTGGCCGGCAACTATCCGGTCTCCACCGTCACCCGGAGCCGCGTCATGGACGCGGTGAAGTCGCTGCACTACGTGGTGAACGTGCACGCCAAGGCTCTCTCCGGGCGGGTCGCGGGCCCCGTCGCCCTGGTCCTCAGTGACATCACCGGGCCGTCACTGGCTCATGTCGCCGCCGGTGTAGAACAAGAGGCGGCCGTACGGGGCCGGCTTAGCCTCGTCTGCGCCACTCACGGGAACCCTGACCGGGAGAACGAACTGGTGCGGCTGATGCGCGAGCAGCACGCCGCCGCCGTCGTGCTCGTCGGCGGGGCCGTGCAGGACGAGGCCTACTTCCGGCGCATGGCCGAGTACGCCGAGGCCCTGGACGCCGCCGGGTCCCGTCTCGTGCTGGTGGGTCGTCCGCCGCTGCCCGGGGACCTTCCGGTCACGGTCGTGGACTACGACAACCGCGGGGGCGCCTTCCAGGCCGCCGACCACCTGTTCGCACAGGGCCACCGACGGGTCCTGTTCCTCGGCGGCGATCCCCGGCTGAGCACCGCGGTACAACGGCGGGAGGGCTACCTGCACGCCCTGCGCGCACACGACGTGCCGTATGCGGAGGAGTTCGACATCCCCGGTCTCTACACCCGCGTCTCGGGCTACCGGCGCACGCACGACGCGCTGACGGCCGGACTGGACTTCACAGGCGTCGTCGCGGGCACGGACATGGTGGCGCTCGGTGTGCTGGCCGCGCTCCGCGAGGCGGGACTCGACATTCCCGGGGACGTCTCCGTGGTGGGCTACGACGACGTCCCCTTCGCCCCGGACCTCAGCCCGTCACTCACCACCGTCCGGGTCCCGTACGAGGATCTGGGCCGCACGGCCGTGCGGATGGCGATGGAACGCACCGAGCGCGTCACCGGCGACGCCCACGTGGTGCTGAGCACCCACCTCGTGATCCGCCGGTCCGTACGCGAACCGCGATGACCCCCTGCGCGGCCACCGGCCTTCGGGGAACGCGCGGGTGCGTCCCGGCGTCCCGGCCGGGCGGCGGCCCCGTCCGCAGGGCGACTCCACGCAACCGGTCACCGGACCGTCGGCACGCGGCATGATCAGTACGGTGGTGGGGCTGGACTACGAGAGGGGTTGCACGGCTGTGCACGAGCGAGCGGGGATCACGACGGCGAAGGAAGCCGCGGACCACGAGTTGATCCTGGCCTTCGGGCGTTTGCAGGGAGCGGCCAACCGGCTGGAGTACATACTCGGCCGGGCACTGGAGGTGGAGTGCGGGATCAGCCACCTGATGTTCGAGGTGCTGCTGATCCTGGGGCGCGCGGGCAGGCCGGGCCTGTCGATGCGGGCCGTCGCCCAGGAGCAGGTGCTGACCACGGGGGGCGCCACCCGGCTGGTGGACCGCATGGAGGCCGCCGGGCTGGTGGCGCGGGCCGAGTCTCCGGACGACCGGCGCGGAAAGCTCGTGACGCTCACCGCGCTGGGCGAGGAGACGACCGTACGGGCCTCCCGGGTGCACGTCGAGAACATCCAGCGCTACTTCGTGGAGCCGCTGCCCGCCGAGGATCGTGGGCGGTTCGCCGAAGACCTCCGCATTCTCAGCCACTCGGCCCGGGACACGCTGCCGCGCCTGCCCTGACCTGCGCCGCACCTGACCTGACCAGCCCTGACGTGCGGCTGGTCGTCCGCCCTGCGCCAGGGGCTCGCCCAGGACCGGGGCAGCGTCTGCGGCCAGGGCACCGCCACGCGTTCGTCGACACCTCACTCGTCCGCGACGCGATGACCGGCTGACTCGGCACGTCCGTGAGTGACCCGCACTTTCGCGGGCGGAGCCCTGTCATCGGCCACAGGGCTCCGCCTCCGGTCCGCTCTCAGCCCGCTGTGCCCCTGGGGACAGACGGAGTGAGTCCGCTTCCCGATGCCGGTCCCGATCTCCACCGGACCCGGGGCCGAAGTGCCTTGCTGGAACGTCCCTTGACGGCGGACCACCACACCCCGGCGCCGTAGGCGATGTCGTCCAGTCTGCGGGCGACGCCGTAGCGGACCGGATCGATGTCCGGGGTGCCCTCCCCGTACTCCAACGCGATGTCGGCGACAGCCGCCAGTGCCGTGGCCCGGCGTACCCGCCGGGACAGTACGCAGCCCAGCACCGTCAGGGGCCACCAGTGCCTGGTGAGCAGCGCCGACGTCTGACTCACGGCGTCGGCCGCGCCCATGGCCGTCAGGGACGTGGCCAGTCGCACGGGGTGTTCCGTCCCCCGGAGCCTTCGCGCGATCCGTCCTGCGGTCACCAGACCGACGGCGCCCGCCACGGGAACCGACCACCCGCGCTGGGCCAGGAGGGCGAGGACGAAGGCGGCGCTCCACGGAGCCAGCACCGCGGGAGCGATGAACTCGGGATGCCTCTCGGCGAGCGGGTGAGCCCCGGTCCCGTAGACCGCTTTGCGTACGAACCAGTCGTCGAAGCGGACGCGATGCTCGTGCGCGGCGTGCACCGAGGGCTCGTAGCGGATCCGTCGGCCGTCCTTGACGATCCGCCAGCCGAGATCGACGTCCTCCCCCACTCTCATCCGTTCGTCGAAGCCGCCGGGCAGTGCGTCGGTGCGGGCCACGGTGCAGGCGGTGGAGGCCCAGGCGACCGACGTGCCGGGGCGCACCTGGGCCGGGTGGGGTCCCAGGTCGAGAGACGACCGGGCCGCCTCGTACCGCGAGATCCAGCCTCCGGAGGTGGGCCCGGCAAGCCCCGTGATGCGGGGGACGACCATGGCGACCCTGGGGTCGGCGAAGTGTCCGAGCAGCGTCGGGACGGTCTCGGGGGGCAGGACGACGTCGGAGTCCACGAAGACCACATACGGAGTCGTGACGAGCCGGAGCCCCGCATTACGCGCCCCCGCCGGACCGACGTTGACGTCCAGGGCGACGAACCGCGCCCTGTGCCGGACAGCCACGGCCTCGACCACTTGCCGCTGCCGGGACGCGTCGTCGACGACGATCACCGGATGGTTCCGGCCGAGGCTGGAGAGCAGCCGATCGAGGGCGTGCGGCCGGTCACGCACCGGGACGACGAAGGTGTACCGGGCGTCGTCGGACGACGGCAGCTCGCCTACGTCCGGATGGGCCATGCCGGCTTCCAGGAGGCGGTCGGCGAACAGGGCACCGGCGCGGTCCCGCACCCTGACGGTACGCCCGGCCAGCAGCGCGGCGGCCCGCTCGGTCAGGCGCATGAGCCGGACCGGGGCACCGCCGAGCAGGGTTCGTCCGCCGTCCAGGACTCGCGTGTCACGGTCGAGCACGACCACGAATCCCTCAGGAAGCATCATCCCTCCTCCTCATCATCCCTCCGCCTCCTCCCTCGTCGTACCGGTTGACGTTGGCGGTTGACGGTTGGCCAATAGCCAGGAACAGTGTCCGAAATTGCGCGAAATTGCCGGCGAGTGGTTTGCGGTCAGGCCTCACCGGATCTATAAAGTGACCTTAATAGCAGTCGGCACCGAAGAGAAGGGGCTCACAGCCACGCCTCTGCTCGTCGCGCGTACGTGAAGGGAACGAGGTCCGTTTCCGTGAAGCGCCCTGATGTCATCGTGGTCGGCGCGGGAGCCGGCGGAGCGGCGCTGGCCTCGCGGCTCAGCGAGGATCCCGAGCGGTCCGTGCTGTTGTTGGAGGCCGGACCTGTTCCGCGCCGCCTCCCGGAGTTTCCTCCGGAACTGCTGGACGCCCGGCTCGTTCCCGGTGCGCGTCCCGAGGGGGCCTGGACTCAGCCGTACCAGGTCCGTCTGACGCCCGACACACCTCACACCGTCCCCCGGGGGAGAATCCTCGGCGGATCCACCACGATCAACGGCGGCTACTTCATCCGGGCGAGACGCGGCGACTTCGACCGCTGGGCGGCGGCGGGCGGCGACGCCTGGTCGTACGAGCGGATGTTGCCCCTGCTCCGTTATCTGGAGAACGATCACGACCATGGGGACAGCGCCCTGCACGGCGGCCACGGGCCGATGGGCGTGCGCCGTACCGACCTGGACCATCCGGCCGCTGCCGCGTTCCGCGTGGCGGCACGGGAGCTCGGATACGCCGAGGAACGCGACAAGAACGCCCAGGACGCGCCCGGATTCGGCGCGGTGCCGGTGAACTGCGTGGAAGGACGGCGGCTCAACACGGGGATCGCCTACCTCATGGCCGCTCCCGGACGGGCGAACCTTCGCGTCGAGGGGGATTCTCCGGTGCGCACGGTCATCGTCAGCCGCGGCCGCGCGACGGGGGTGACCGTCGCGCTCGCCGGACGTACCACCGTGATCGAAGCGGACGAGGTCGTGCTGTGCGCCGGAGCCTTCGCCACGCCCCGCATTCTGCACCGCTCCGGAATCGGCCCCGCCGCCGACCTGACCCGCCTCGGTGTTCCCGTCGTCCTCGACAACGCCGCTGTCGGCTCCCGGTTCGGTGATCACCCCCAGACGGTGCTGGAGTGGACGCCTCGCCGGACCATGCCCGAACCCTGCGACTCGTGGCTCGGTGGTGTCCTGCACATCTCCTCGTCGGACGGCGCGCACCAGGGCGATCTCGAGATTCTGCAGTCACTGGTACCGCCGGCCGGACTTGTGACGGGACGCCTCGTCGTGCCCGGTGAACCGCTCGCGTTCTTCGTCTCCGTGCAGACTCCGGTGTCCGGCGGCCGTCTCTCCGTCGGTCCTTCGGGGGACGGACCGGTCTGGCACACCGACTACGGCTATCTGCGCACGGATGACGACCGGCGTCGTATGCGCGAGGCCGTGCGAGCGACCGCGGCACTGGCCTCCACCGCCGCCTTCCAGGAGGTGTCCGCGGGGTTGCTGGGGCCGGACCGCAGGACGCTGGAGGACGACCGGCTCCTCGACGGGTGGATTCGGAGCCGTCTCGGCACCGCTCAGCACACCTGCGGCACAGTCCCCATGGGGGCGCTGGGCGATCCCTCGGCCGCCGTCGACGCGTACGGCACAGTGCACGGGCTGGTCGGACTGCGGGTCGCGGACACCTCCGTCCTGCCGACGACGCCCCTGCGTGGGCCGGCCGCGACCGCCGTACTCGTCGGTGAGTTCGTGGCACACGCCATGCGACACAGCCCGCCCCACTCGTCGGGCCAGGACGCCCGGGTCAGTCCACCGGGTGCCCCGGTTCGATCGTGAGGGCGTCCGTGAGTCGCAGCAGCGAACGGCCTTCGGGACTGTCCTGTCCGCCGGCACGTTTCGGGTCAGGACGAAGCCGACGTGATCGCCCCCCTCGGTCCGCCGCTCGATCCTGCCGACGAACCACGCGCACGCGTCCCGGAGGACGACGGCCCCGCCGAGTTCCTCCGTCCAGGGCGTGCGCGCGAACTTGTCCACCCGCTTGTCCACCCGGTCGCCGGTCTCACCGCCGAACAGGGCGGCCGGCTCGTACTGCAGATCGTAGGACGCCCGTCGAAGCCCCGAGCAGGGGAATCACGTAGCGGAACACTGAGGAAGTGGCCCCGCGACCGTGCGAAGTGATGCTCCGTCGCGAGTTGCGCGCGGTCCGGTCATCCGGCGATGGCCAGGCGGCGCCGGAGCTCCTCCTGCGAGACGTCTTCGACATGGGTGAGGAAGACCCACAGATGACCCAACCGGCGTCGTCGACCATGATGTGCGGGATCACGGCATAGCGGTAACGGTCGGGGATCTCGGCGTGCGCTGCGCTCTCGGTCACGGCGAACCTCTCGGACAACTGGCGCCGCCGGTCGGTTCCTGCGGCTCTGCAAGGAACCTAGAAGCTCAAGCTTGGTTGAGGTCAAGGCTCGTCGTGGTCCTGCGAGTGCCTGCCCGGAGGTCACTTGCACGCCCAGCCCCCGGCCCCGGCCCCGGCAACCGGGACCGTTCCGGTCAGGTCCTCCCCCATCGCGCCAGTGCGCGCAGGGCGGCGCTGTAGCCCCGGTCGGGCACGGTCCACAGGGTCTGGCCCCGGACCCCCCAGCGTTCCAGCAGGGCGTTGGCAGCCATGAACCCGCTCGTCGCCGCGCGCTCCATCAGCGCGACCGGCAGCTCCGTACGGACCAGGTCCCCCGCGACCACCAGACCCGGGTCGGCGGTGCGGACGGTCGGACGGTCGGCGTAGCCGCCCACCGGGAACAGGGGGCAGTCGGCCCGCCACTCGTGGCGCTCGTCGACGACCCTCGCCGCACGCGTCTCCGGATACACGGCGTGCAACCGCTCGACCAGGCGCTTCTCCTCCACGTCACGGGCCGCACCCTCGGGCAGGGCGTAGGCGTGCAGTTCGACCACGGAGCCGCCCGTGCGGGCCGACCAGCGGGCCGCCTGGCCCTCCCAGCGCTCGAGCACACTGACGTTGTCGAGAGTCCCGTAGCCGCTGGTGCCCAGGAAGCCCGGGCGGTCGCGGGCGACGGGCCGGTCCAGCCAGAGGCGCGAGACGAGGAACGGCGGCGCGTTGCGCAGCCGGGCCACCCCCTCGCGCCACGCGGCGTCACCCAGCCGCGGGGAGCGGCCGACCACGGACCGCAGGCCCGCCGTGTCCAGGGCCAGCACGACCGTGTCGTACCGCCGCTCCCCGTCCTGGGTGGCGACGACGTGGCCACCGTCCGCGGTGGGCACGATGTTCTCGACGGCCGTGGAGGTGCGCACGTCGACGCCGTGTCCCCGCAGGTAGTCGGCCAGGGGTTCCCAGAGCGCGTCGGGGAAGGGCTCGTCGGGCACATCGAAGAGCAGTCCCTCGGCGGAACCGAGGAAGTAGATGTGGAACATGAGCACCATCTCGGCCGCCGACAGCTCCCGGGGGTCCGCGAAGAAGCTCCGGGAGAACACCTCGAAGGCGAGATGGTGCGCGGCCTGCGGGAAGCGGACCGATTCCAGGAAGTCGTGGGCGCTGACCCCGTCGAGGCGCTCGTAGACATCGGGCACGCGGACGTCGAGCAGGGGCAGGGCCGCCACCGGGTTCATACGGACCAGGTCCCGCAGGCCGAAGGTCGGGCTCAGGGCGACGAATCCGAATGCGCTCCAGGGCGGGGTGCGCGGGACCCTGCGGAAGCTGTCGTGCAGTCCCGAACTGTGGCGCAGCGGATAGTCGGCGAGGCCCGTCAGGCGCTCGAGCCCCGGGTCGGTCCGCCGCAGCAGGCCGCGCAGGTTGTAGTACTGGCGGAAGAAGGCGTGGAAGCCACGGCTCATCGTCACCGTGCTGCCGTCGCGCAGGTCCACCGGCCAGCCGGCGAGGCGCCCGCCGAGGGCCGGTTCGCGCTCGTGGAGTGTGACGCGCACCCCCCGTTCCGCCAGGGCGGTCGCGGCCGCCAGTCCGGCGATGCCGCCGCCCACGACGGCGGTCGTCGGCGGCCGGTCACCGCCGACCCGCGGCGCCCCGGGCCGGGGCGTCAGCATCCGGGCGCGCCGGTCCCTGCCGCGGCGGGCCGGGACGGGGCGCTCGGTGGCCCTCATCGGTCGCCGGCCGCGTCGAGGACCGCGCGCCTGGCGACGACGGTATGGGTGATGCCGGTCTGCCAACCCGGCAGGGGCAGCACCCGCACCCGGTCGAACCCGGTCGCGCGGACACGGGCGGCGAACTCGTCGACGGTGTCGAAGTCGACGACGCTGCGCCACAGATGGCGGTACAGCCTTCCGTCCCCGAGCGCGGTGGCCACGGGCAGGACGATGCCGCCGCACACCGCCGTCCACACCGCGCGGTGGGCGGGCCGGCCGCTGAGGGTGTACTCGTGCACCGCCACCCGCCCGTGCGGGCCCAGGAGGTCGCGGACGGTCGCGAGCACGGCGTCGGGGTCGGCCGCGTTACGGAAGAGGTAGGCGGCGAACACCGCGTCGAACGGGCCCTCGACGCCCGCCCGCGCCAGGGCTTCCGCCGGGGCGTGCACGAAGGTCACGTTGTCCGGCCAGGGCTTCGCGGCGGCCCGCTCCAGCATGCCGGCGGAGGCGTCCACCGCCGTGATCTCGGCGCCGGGGAGCACGGCGGCGAGAGCGGCGGTCGAGGCGCCGGTGCCGCAGCCGAGATCCAGCACGCGCGTTCCGCGCCCGCCGTCCGGCAGGCCGAGGCGGCGCGCCGAGCGGCGGAGATGGGCGTGATAGCCCGGGTTCGCGGCCACCAGCGTGTCGTAGCTGCGGGCGGCGTGGTCGAACGCGGCGGCCAGGTCCGCGTCGCGCAGCAGGGTCATGCGGTCTCCTCGCAGGAGGGGGCGGACCGTGTCCGCGGGACGGTCACGGTCCGGGAAAGGGGCGGCGGGGCAGGTACGGGAGCTCCGCGGCGGAGCGGAGCATGGGCAGCACGGGGGTGCGGATCCCCACGGAGAGGTCCTCGTGGAGACGGGTGCGGCCGTCGAGGAAGCGCAGCAGCCGCTCCATCGGCACCCGGCTGAAGAGGTGCGCGAAGAAGTCGGCGCCGTCCACCCGGCCGCTGTCCAGGGCGCGCAGCAGCACGGCGTCCATGGCGCGGGAGCGCGCCGAATGGGCGGGCGGCGGCAGCGGACGGCGCCCTGCCGCCAGGGCACTCGCGACGGCCCGCGTCTGGCGCTGTACGGCGGCGAAGGTGTAGCCCGTCGCCGGGCGGGTCGCGCCTCCCGCCGCGCCGATCCGGAAGACCGACGGGGCGCTCTGCCGGGCGAACGGCGCGTCGGTCATCGGGATCACGCCCGTCTCGGTCGAGACGACCTCGAGCCCGGTGAGGCCGAGGATGTCCTCGGTGTAGTGGCGCAGCGCGGTGTCGTAGGCCTGCCGGGACAAAACCTGAGGGGAGAACTCGGTGTACTCCACGAGCGCCTGCCGGTCGCCGGTGGGCAGGACGTAGCCGAACGACAGGCCCCGCACCGGCTGTGGCGTGCGGAAGTCCATGAGTTCGACCGTGCCGGGGTCGAAGAGCGGCCGGTCGGAGCGGACGAACCAGCCGTGGAAGTGTTGCAGCAGCGTGGTGCGCGCCGCGGGAAGGCTGCCGAGCGGGCGCGAGTCGAAGACCCAGCGGGCGCGGACCGTCAGCGGACGTCCGTCGGTGGTGCGGGCGAGGACCTGGGCGCCGCCATGGACGCCCTCCACCGTCTCGGCGGTCGCCTCGACGCGCCGGACCTGGTCGCTCTGCGCGAGGTCGTGCGCGATCAGGCCCTCGAAGTCGTCCGAGCGGATCATCTTGTAGCGCAGCGGCGCGATGTCGTCCTCGATGGCCCGGCCGCCCGGGGTGTGCACCCGCAGGTGCTGCCAGGTCGCGGTCACGGCCGCGTCGTAGCGTCCGCGGCCGCGCTCCCAGAAGCACCAGGTACGCCTGGGCGGCCGCAGGGGGCCCGGCGGGGCCTCGACCAGGAGCACCGACAGCCGTCGGGTGCCGGGCGCGCGGTGCGACAGCCGGTGGGCCAGGGACAGCCCCGCGGCTCCCGCGCCGACGATGGCGACGTCCGCGTCGAGCATGAGCGTTCCTCTCCCTTCCTTCCGCGCGTCGGCGTGCGCGCTGTCGGAAGCATTCCCGCTCGGGTGCCCTGGCGGATGGAGGCCACGCTGGGCAGTGCGCCGCGCGTGGAAGCGGGCGGCCGGGCTGAGCAATGCGCCACGCACGAAAACCGGCGGCCCGGCTGAGCAATGCGCCACGCACGAAAACCGGCGGCCCGGCTGAGCAATGCGCCACGCACGAAAACCGGCGGCCCGGCTGAGCAGTGGGCCATGCGGTGGACTTCGGCCTGGCTTCGGCCTGGCTTCGGCCTCACCGGGCCACGGTGCGGTCCTCTGGCTCCCTGCGGCGACCGCCTGCCGACGCGGGCTCCGGGGCGCTCGGCCGGACGTACGGCCGCCGTGCCTCCGCGGATGCCGGGATGCCGGTCGGTCGGAGGACGTGCGGCGCCCTCACCACGCGAAACACCGGACCGAGGCGGCCGCATCGCCTCCGCGGAAGCGCTCCGCGCCGGGTGCGAAAGCCAGCGTCACGGGGGTGAGCGCGACTCGGCAGGTGAGCGAGTCGGTTGTCCGGCACCCGTACCGCGCGCCGTGCGACGGCTCCCGCCCGCGGACGGGCCGCCGCACTTTCCACCGCATGGCGCATCCGAGTCCGCCGTCGACGCGGAATGCGTTTACACAAGGCGAGCTTTCGAGCACACGAGAGGAACCGGGATGCGCCCCAGCAAGGCGAAGGACCACCATGCGGCCCTACCGCCGCCGCCCGGCCGGCCCCACGCGTCCAGGCAGACCTCCACCCCTGGGGCGGACCCGCACCTCACGGGGCCCGCCGCGTGTCCCGGCAGCGGGCCGGAGGATGACCCGCCCGTCCCGTTCCTGCCGGACGTGAGCGATCTCCGGGCGCTCGACGACGACGCACCCGCGGCCGTCGGTCGCCTGCTCGACGAGCTCCTGGCCGCGCGCACCGCACAGGCCGCCACCCTCGATCCGGTGTTCGCCCACGACCTGGCCGAGCGCGTCGCCCGGTTCACCCTGGACGGCGGCAAGCGCACCCGGTCGCAGTTCGTGTGGTGGGCGCTGCGCGCCTGCGGCGGGAAGGGCCGTGCCGCGGCAGCCGCCCTGCGGGTGGGCGCGGCCCTCGAACTCATCCAGACCTGCGCGCTGGTCCACGACGACGTGATGGACGGCTCACGGCTGCGCCGCGGCCGACCCGCCCTGCACGCGGACGTCGAGGTCCAGTACGCGGGCACCGCCCCCTCCCCGCAGGGCGCGCGTTTCGGCGAGGCGGCGGCGATCCTCGCCGGGGACCTGGCGCTGGCGTGGGCGGACGACGTGCTCGCCGACACCGAGTTGGCGCCGGACACCGCGCGCCGGGTGCGCGGCCTGTGGAGCGCCATGCGCATGGAGATGGTGGCCGGGCAGTATCTGGACGTCCAGGGCCAGATCACGTCGTCGCGCTCGTCGGCCCGCGCGATCCGCGCCGCCTGTCTCAAGAGCGCCCTGTACTCGGTGGAACGGCCGCTGGCCCTCGGTGCCGCCCTGGCGGGCGCGGACGCCGCCACGACCACGGCGCTGTGCTCGGCGGGGCGGTGCGTCGGCATCGCGTTCCAGCTCCGCGACGATCTTCATGACGTCTTCGGCAGCCCGGGCCGGACCGGCAAGCCCTCGGGCTGCGACATCCGCTCGGGCAAGCCCACCTACCTCGTCGCCGTGGCGCAGGCCCGGGCCGAGGCGGCCGGCGACCACCGCGCCCTCGCGGTACTGCGGCGTTCGCTCGGCCGCGCCGACCTGTCCGAGGCCGGTCTGGCCGGCGTGCGGGGCGTTCTCGTCGCCACCGGCGCGCGGGAGACGGTGGAGGCCAGGATCGACCGGCTGGTCGGCCAGGGACTGCGCCATCTGGACACCGCGGAGCTCGAGACGGACGGCCGTCGGCGCCTGCGGGAGCTGCTGCACTCGGCCGCCGGGGCCCCACCGGACGGGCGGCCGTCGTGCGGCTCACCCGGCACCGCGGACGGCCTGCCCCGCGCCGAGGACGGCCCGCCCGGGTCGCTGCTGCTCACCGCCGGCGCCGAGGGGGCCACCCGATGACCAGGACGATCCCCGGGCGCACGGACCACGTCGTGGTCGTCGGCGCCGGTCTCTCCGGGCTGTCCGCCGCGCTGCACCTGCTCGGGGCCGGGCGCCGGGTCACCGTGCTCGAGCGCGATCCGCTGCCCGGCGGCCGGGCCGGACGCCTGGTGCGCGGCGGCTACCGCATCGACACCGGCCCCACCGTGCTGACCATGCCGCACCTCGCCGACGAGGCGTTCGCCGCGGTCGGCGACAGCCTGTACGACCGCGTCGACCTCATTCCGCTCCACCCCGCCTACCGGGCCCGCTTCGCCGACGGCAGCAGCATCGACGTGCACACCGGCGCCGAGGCGATGGAGGCGGAGGTCCGGCGGTTCGCCGGCGCCGAGGAGGCCGCTGGCTACCGACGGCTGCGCGGCTGGCTCGAGCGGCTGTACCGGGCCCAGATGAGCCACTTCATCGACGCCAACTTCGACTCGCCCTGGCAGCTGCTGACCCCCGACCTGGCCCGGCTGGCGGCACTCGGCGGCTTCGGCCGCCTGGACGCGGGCATCGGCCGTCACCTCAGGGACGAGCGACTGCGCCGCGTCTTCTCCTTCCAGGCCCTGTACGCGGGCGTGCCGCCGGCCCGGGCCATGGCCGCCTACGCCGTCATCGCCTACATGGACACGGTCGCCGGCGTGTACTTCCCCCGCGGCGGCATGCACGCCGTGCCGCAGGCCATGGCGGACGCCGCCGCCGAGGCGGGCGCCGACCTGCGCTTCGGACAGGACGTCACCCGGCTGGAGCGCTCCGGCGACCGCGTCACCGCCGTCGTGACCACCGAGGACCGCATCCCGTGCGACGCGGTCGTCCTCACCCCGGACCTCCCCGTCGCCTACCGCCTCCTCGGGCGTGTCCCGCGTCGGCCGCTACGGATCAGGCACTCGCCGTCAGCCGTCGTCCTGCACGCCGGAACCGACCGGACGTGGCCCGAACTCGCCCACCACACGCTGTCGTTCGGCTCGGCGTGGCGGCGCACCTTCGACGAACTGACCCGCACCGGCGAGCTGATGAGCGATCCGTCCCTGCTCATCACCCGCCCGACGGCCACGGACCCCGGCCTGGCCCCGCCCGGTCACCACCTGCACTACATCCTCGCCCCCTGCCCCAACACCGACATCGGGCCGGACGCCGCCGAGTGGGGCGACCTCGCGCCGCGCTACCGCGACAGCGTCCTGAAGGAGCTGGAACAGCGCGGTCTGGACGGCCTCGGCTCGGCGATCGACGAGCAGTGCCTGGTCACACCGGCCGACTGGCAGGCCCAGGGCCACGCGGCGGGGACGCCCTTCTCGGCGTCCCACACCTTCGCCCAGACCGGCCCGTTCCGCCCTCGCAACCTGGTCCGGGGCACCGAGAACGCCGTACTCGCCGGCTGTGGCACCACGCCGGGCGTGGGCGTGCCGACCGTGCTGCTGTCCGGCAAGCTCGCCGCGGCCCGTGTCACCGGACGCACGACCCGTACGCCCCGCCCGCCCCGTCCGACGCCCAGGGCGCGGGCCACCCCGGAAGGAACACCCTCATGACGGACCGCGAGCTCGACGCGGCGGGCATCACTGAGCCGGCGCTGCGCGACGCCTACACACGCTGCCGGCGGCTCAACGCCCGGCACGGCAAGACGTACTTCCTCGCCACCCGGCTGCTGCCGGTCGAACGCCGGCCGGCCGTGCACGCCCTGTACGGCTTCGCCCGCTGGGCGGACGACATCGTCGACTCCCTGGACGCCACGGTCACGGCGGGCGGACGCTCGGCGGACCTCGCCCGCCTCCGGACGGGACTGGAACGCGGGCTGCGGGGCGCGGACAGCTCCGACCCGGTGGTTCTCGCGGTCGCCGACACGGCCAGGCGGTACGGCATCGACCACCGTCACTTCAGCGACTTCATGGCCTCCATGCGCAGCGATCTCGACGTCACCGACTACCCGACCTACGCCGACCTGCGGGAGTACATGCACGGCTCGGCCGCGGTCATCGGTCTGCAGATGCTGCCGGTCCTCGGCACGGTGGTCCCGCGCGAGGAGGCCGCGCCGCACGCGGCCGCCCTCGGCATCGCCTTCCAGCTGACCAACTTCCTGCGGGACGTGGGCGAGGACCTCGACCGCGGCCGCGTCTACCTGCCCGCCGACCTGCTGGGGGCGCACGGCGTCGACCGGGAGCTGCTGTACTGGAGCAGGAGCACCGGCCGCCGCGACCGGCGTATCACCGAGGCGCTGAGGGCCGTCGAAGCCCTCACCCGCGGGGTCTACGGGGAAGCGGCGCCGGGCCTGCGGATGCTCGATCCGGTGTCCCGCCCGGCCATCCGGACGGCCTTCGTCCTGTACGGGGGAATCCTGAAGGCCGTCGCCGACGACGGGTACGCGGTGGTGCACCGGCGCGCCGTGGTACCCCGTCGGCGACGCGCCGCGGTGGCAGTGGACGGTCTGGTGCGGGTGGCGGCGGCCCGGGCGGGATCGCGGGCCGGCACCCGGCAGGCGGCGCTCCGGGGCCCGGGTCGGCTGCCGACCCGGAGGTCGGACTCGTCGCCCGAGCAGCTGCACGAGGAGGTCGCGTGAGTTCCGAGCAGTCCAGCCGTTCCGGGCGTTCCGGCCGTTCCGCCCCGCGCGGACGTTTTCCGTTGTCGCTGCGCAGGCGTGCGGTGCCCTGGGAGCACCAGCGTCCGACCTGGCGGGAGGCCAGGCCCGCCGTGATCGCCCAGGCGCTGAAGCGGGCGCAGGCACGTCCTTCCGGCAACTGGTACGTCGTGGGCGCCACCCGTGACGTCCGTGCCGATCGGCCACTCGCACGGACCGTCGCCGGACACGAGGTGGTCGTCTGGCGCGACGCCGGGGGCCGGCTCGTCGCCGGGCCCGGTGTCTGCCCGCACCTGGGCGCGCCGCTGCGGGACAGCCCCGTGCACTGCGGCACGCTTGTCTGCCACTGGCACGGACTCGCCCTGAAGGGCACGCCGTTCGCGGGCTGGGAACCGATGCCCGTGCACGACGACGGTGTGCTGGTGTGGGTACGGCTGGACGACGTGGGCGGCGAGGCTCCGCTCGACGCGCCGGTCGTGCCGGTCCGGCCCGCGCTGCCGAACGCGCTGTCGGCCGTCTACGTGGGCGTCGGGTCCTGCGAGCCGGAGGACGTCGTCGCCAACCGGCTCGATCCGTGGCACGGCGCCTGGTTCCACCCGTACTCGTTCGTCGATCTCACCGTCGTCGACACGCCCGGGACCGCGGGCGTCGACGCTGCGGCGGACGCGGAGTCGGAGGACACGGAGCCGGAGGACACGGAGCCGGAGGACACGGAGCCGGAGGACGGTTTCGCCGTCGACGTCTCCTTCAAACTGGCCGGGCGGCTCGTCGTGCCGGTACGGGCCGTGTTCACCGCTCCCGAGCCGCGTACGGTCGTCATGCGCATCACGGAGGGTGAGGGGCGGGGCTCCGTGGTCGAGACGCATGCCACCCCGCTCGGTCCCGACGACCGGGGCAGGCCGCGGACGGCGGTCGTCGAGGCGATCGTGGCAGCCTCCGACCGGCGCGGGTTCGCAGCGGCGCGCACGATGGCCCCGGTGGTGCGGCCGCTCGTGCGGGCCGCCGCCGGACGGCTGTGGCGCGACGACCTGGCCTACGCCGAGCGGCGCTGGCAGTTGCGCTCCACGGGCCGCTTCCCCGGCTGACTCCACCACCGCTCCCCCGGCTCGCCGGCCGCACCGCCGGCCATCGGATCGTGGTGATCCGGCGCGTGTGACGGCTGCCGAAGGGGGCACGCGGAAGGCTGGTCAGGACGCGGCCGCACCGGACCTTCTGTTACTGCTCGGGAGTGAGCCTTGCATGTGAAGAGCTACCGCCTCGACCGCACCCACCGGGTCGTCGAACTCCACGGGGTCGTCGAATCCGAGGACGCTTCGGCCGCCGAGCGACACGTGCGCACCCAGCTGCGGCGTTGCGACACACCGGCCGTCATAGTCGACCTGGACTCCGCGGAACTGTGGGCCTCGCTCATGAACCTGCTGGTACGTCTGCGCCCGTTCGCCGAGCGGTACGGCGTCTTCCTGTGTGTCACCGCTCGGCACCAGCAGGTCGCCGAGGCACTGCGTGAAGCCGGTCTGGAACGCATCCTGCGCGTCACGCGCACGCTGTCCCAGGCCCGGGCGAGGACGAGCGTGTGCTGCGCGGCGGCATCGCCCCGGCCCCCGGCCTCCACGGTGGGAACGCGCCTCAAGGTGCAGCTCTACCGCTTCGTCTGCCCGGACACCAAGGGGCGGGCGGCAGCGCAGCCGTCAGTCACGTACGACGTGCGCTGAGGCCCGGACGCGGCGAGAAGGCGAGGGACGAGTGAGCACGGAATGAGCACGGAAAGCGGCACGGCGCTGGTGACGGGAGCCTCCTCCGGGATCGGCGCGGCCTACGCCGGGCGGCTGGCCGCCGAGGGCTGGAACACCTTCCGTGTGGCCCGGCGGGCGCAGCGGCTCGAGGACCTCGCGGACCGGCTCACACCGCTGACGGCGAGGTAACCACGGGAAGGGCCGGCGGACCGAACTCGCGCCGAAGGCCCCCGCCCGGCGGCTGGTTCACGGCGGGGGCCCACAGGGCGACCGGTCACGGCGGGGCCTGCCGGGGTGGGGGCGCGGCGGGGCCCACGGGGTGGGGCGCGGGTCGGGCTGCCGCGCTAGCGGGTCAGTGCGACGGCCGCCGCGAGGGCGAGGCCCGCGCAGACGGCCAGCGCCCACGCCACACAGCGCAGACGCAGCTTTCGGTAGCGCAGTTCGTACTCCCCCCGCAGGGACACACAGCGAGCGGCGATGCGTTCGAGGTCCTGGCGGGCACGGTTGAGGCTGTCGGTGACGTAGTGGCCTTCGATCTCCACGCGTTGGGACGCGGTCAGCCAGTCCATGGGCCGGACGAACTCACGCGCGCGCTCCTCCGCCACCGCGATCGTGGCCTGCCACAGGAGATACCCCTCCGCCTCGTTCCCGAGCCGGGCCCCTACGGCTCCCTGCCACGGCATCTCACTCATGGGTGTCCCCCGCTGGTCGTCAGCGGACCCCATGGGCCTCGGCCTCGGCCATCGCGATGTCGGGGTGGTGCAGGTCGAACGCCGGGGATTCGCTGCGGATCCGCGGCAGGGTCAGGAAGTTGTGGCGCGGCGGCGGGCAGGTGGTCGCCCACTCCAGGGAGCGGCCGTAGCCCCAGGGGTCGTCGACGCCGACCGGCTTGCCGTACCTGGCGGTCCTCCAGACGTTGTAGAGGAAGGGCAGCATCGACAGACCGAGGACGAACGAGCTGATCGTCGAGATCGTGTTCAGGGCGGTGAAGCCGTCGGCCGCGAGGTAGTCGGCGTACCGGCGCGGCATGCCCTCGGCGCCCAGCCAGTGCTGGATCAGGAAGGTGCCGTGGAAGCCGACGAACAGGGTCCAGAAGGTGATCTTGCCGAGTCGTTCGTCGAGCATCTTGCCGGTGAACTTCGGCCACCAGAAGTGGAAGCCGGCGAACATCGCGAAGACGACGGTGCCGAAGACGACGTAGTGGAAGTGCGCCACCACGAAGTACGAGTCGGAGACATGGAAGTCCATCGGCGGCGAGGCCAGGATGACGCCGGTCAGACCGCCGAAGAGAAACGTGACGAGGAAGCCCGCCGCCCAGAGCATGGGTGTCTCGAAGGAGATGGAGCCCTTCCACATCGTGCCGATCCAGTTGAAGAACTTCACACCGGTCGGGACGGCGATGAGGAAGGTCATGAAGGAGAAGAACGGCAGCAACACGTTACCCGTGACATACATGTGGTGCGCCCACACGGTCACGGAGAGACCCGCGATCGAGATGGTCGCGGCGACCAGACCCATGTACCCGAAGATCGGCTTGCGGGAGAAGACCGGGATGATCTCGGTGATGATGCCGAAGAACGGCAGGGCGATGATGTACACCTCCGGGTGGCCGAAGAACCAGAAGAGGTGTTGCCACAGGAGTGGACCGCCGTTGGCCGGGTCGTAGATGTGGGCGCCGAACTTGCGATCCGCCTCCAGGGCGAACAGCGCGGCCGCCAGGACGGGGAAGGCGAACAGGACGAGAACACCGGTCAGCAGGACGTTCCAGGTGAAGATCGGCATGCGGAACATCGTCATACCGGGCGCGCGCAGGCAGATGATCGTGGTGATGAAGTTGACCGCGCCGAGGATGGTGCCGAAGCCGGAGAACGCCAGACCCATGATCCACAGGTCGGCGCCGAGGCCCGGCGTCCGGATCGCGTCCGAGAGCGGGGTATAGGCGAACCAGCCGAAGTCGGCGGCGCCCTGCGGGGTGAGGAAGCCACCGACGGCGATCGACGAGCCGAAGAGATAGAGCCAGTAGGCGAACATGTTCAGGCGCGGGAACGCGACGTCCGGCGCGCCGATCTGGAGCGGCATGATCCAGTTCGTGAAGCCGGCGAACAGCGGGGTGGCGAACATCAGGAGCATCACGGTGCCGTGCATCGTGAACGCCTGGTTGTACTGCTCGGGCGAGATGATCTGCAATCCCGGGCGGGCGAGTTCGGCGCGCATGAGCAGCGCCATGACGCCACCGATGAGGAAGAACACGAAGGACGTGCTCAGGTAGAGGGTGCCGATCGTTTTGTGGTCGGTGGTCGTCAGCCACTTCACCACGACATTGCCGGGTTGCCTGCCTCGTACCGGCAATTCGCTGTCGTAGGGGGCGGCGGCCGACTGCTCCGGGCCGTTGAGGATGGTCACAGGTGTGTTTCTCCCTGATGCTCGCGGTTCGCTCGCGCCATGACGTGAGTCACCGGTCATCCTCGCGGCTCGATATCGGGAGGGATGCCCCACAGCGGTCGGCATACGGCTGATCGGGTGATTCCCGCCCACGAGTGGAGTAATCCCCCGGCCAGGCGGGGCATGTGGCCGTATCCCGGACCGGCCGACGCGGCCACGCGTTCCGGTTCCCCGGCGGACGCCGCCCCTCGGCCCGCTCCCGCATCGCACGCCCTCCGGTCGCACCACCCCCGGAAGCCGACGACGCGCTCAGGCGATGCCGCCGTTCACGTGGAGAACCTGTCCGTCGACCCAGGGTCCCGGGCCGGCCGGGAAGGCCACGGTCTCGGCGATGTCCCGCGGTGTGACGAGACGCGGCGGGAACTGGCGGTCCGGTGGATGCGACGGGCGCAGACCGACGGCCGGTTGCGCCCCGACGTCGACCCCGAGGTTCTGGTGGACCAGTTGCGGGGCGCCTGCCACCACCGCCTGGTGACGCCCAGCCGCCCCGTCAACGAGGAGTTCGCGGACAGCCTGGTCGCCAACCTGCTCCGGGAGAATTGCTTCTGACGAAAGGTCAGGCGGTGGCGGGTGACCACCGGGGGCGGGTGCGGGCGCGGCACCGCCTCGGCAACCCGTTCGCTCCCGACTCTGGCCCCGGTGACCTACCGGGCGGTATACAAGCCCAGTCGAACGGTATGCCGACCGTACGGGCGGCGTCACCGGTGGAGCGTGGGCTTCCAGGGGCTTCAAGGGGGAGGAACTCGATGCAGCGGGACATACGCACGGGCGTACCGGTCGGTCGGGGCCGGAAGAGCGTCGCTTTGCTTGCGGCGGTGGGCAGTTGCGCCCTGGTCGCGGCTTCCGCGGTGCCCGCGGCGGCGCACGGTGGGGGCAGCGGTGGTGGCGGCGGCGGCGGCGGCGGGAATCGGTATGTGGCGCTCGGCGACTCCTACACCTCCGGTCCTCTCATTCCCCGGCAGGTGGACGCCAACTGCGCGCGTTCCGACCACAACTACCCGTCGATCGTGGCCGGACGGCTGCGGGCGACCACGTTCAAGGACGTCAGCTGCGGCGGGGCGACGACCGAGCAGATGTGGAAGCCACAGGGAACCAACGGCCCCCAACTCGACGCGGTGGGCCGCAACAGCGACATCGTGACCGTCCAGATCGGCGGCAACGACATCGGCTTCGGTTCCATCATCGGCACCTGTGCCCGGCTCGCCCCGCAGGACCCGACCGGCAACCCGTGCCAGCGCCACTACGGCGTCTCGGGCGTCGACCAACTCACCGTCGCCATCGCCAAAACGGCGCCCAAGGTCGCCCAGGTGCTCCAGGCCGTGCACGACCGGGCCCCGCACGCCCGGATCCTCGTCGTCGGCTACCCGGACCTGCTGCCCGACGACGGCAGCGGCTGCGCGCCCGCGGTGCCGTTCGCGACCCGGGACTTCCCCTATCTCCGGGACACGGGCAAGCACCTCAACCTGATGCTCCGTCTGGTGGCGCGCTGGAACCACGCGGAGTACGTCGACACCTACGGTCCGACCATCGGCCACGACATGTGCAAGTCCCCGGCGGACCGGTGGATCGAGCCGTTGCAGCCCACGTCTCCGGCGGCTCCCGCGCACCCCAACGCCAAGGGTGAGGCAGCCATGGCGGGAGCGCTGTGGCAGCGCCTGACACACGGGCGGGGCGGCCACTGACCGGCGCGCAACCACCGGGCGGCAGGCGGCAGGCGGCAGGCGGCAGGCGGCAGGCGGCAGGCGGCAGGCGGCAGGCGGCAGGCGGCAGGCGCTCGACGCCGTCTGCCGCCGCGCCGGTTCCCTGGAACCCGTGCCGATCCCGGCAGCCCTGCCCCGCAGCCTGCCCGTGTCACCGACTCACATGTCGGAGTCGATGCCGGTGATCACCGCCGGTCCCAGCGGCGCGCTCGTGTCGTCGAGTCCGGCGGCGAGCAGGGCCGAGTCCGCGAGCCTGCGGGCATCCGCCTCCGCGTGCGGAACGGTGTCCGCTTCGACGGCGAGCCGGATGGTGAACGTGTCGTCCTCGTTCACGGTCAGGGGGTCGAGGTCCTGCTCGCTGCCCATCCGCGTGCGGTGCGGATCAACGGGGCGCAGGGCCTGACTCAGCCGCGCTCGCGTCGCTTCCTCGACCTCGGCCGTGAAGGTGCCGGGCACGGTGATCACATACGTCGTCATGGTCTTCCTTTCCTCGGACTCCCTTCTCCCCTACCCCGGAGCGGGCGGTCGATCTCCACTCTCTCCGCGCAGGCCCGAAAGCGCCGGTGCCCGCCTGCGTGATCACCCGAGCCGCGCGACACTGAAAGCCGCGGATGATCCTCGGGTGGCGCGCGGAGAGGAGCGCTGATGCCCAGACGGCCGTCGCTCGCCGAATCCGTCGGGGCCGGCCGGCGTGCGGCGCGAGTCACGATCGCCGCGGCGGCCGGGTTCTATCCGGCGACCTACCTCCTCGATCAGCCCGTGATGGCCGTCTACGCCCTGTTCACGCCCATCGCGTTCGGCGTCCTCTCACCGGTGCCGGGTTCGGGACGTCGGCGCGCCGGGACCGTGCTGCGCGCCTGGCCGGCCGCCGCTGTCCTCACCACCGCCGGCACGGCCCTCGCCGTGGACACCTGGTCGGCCGTGGTGGGCATGCTGCTCGTCGGATTCGTGCTGACGTTCGGTGCGATGTGCGGACCTCGTCTGGCCGGCACCGTCCCCGGACTTCAGCTGTTCTACATCCTCGCCTGCTTCCCGCCCTTCGCACCGGAAACGCTGCCTCAGCGGTTGACCGGGGTCGCCGTGGGCGGGGCGTCGCTCATCCTGTGCGAGGTGGCGGTGTTCCCGGATCCGCCGGATCCGTCGTACCGGGACCGGATCGCCGACACCCTGGACCTCGCGGCCCGGGCCGCCCGCTCCCTGATTCGCGCCGGGGACCCGGAACCGGGCCTGGCCGGACGGCTGAGGGCGGCCGGCCGGGGCCTGCGTTTCTCGCGGCAGCCGGCCGGTTCCCGTCCGACCGGGGCGGGACTGACGGACCGGGCGCTGGCCCAGGCGGGCTCCGCGACCCGGCGGCTCGTGGACCAACTGGCCGCCCTCACCGAGATGCGACCCGCGCCCGCGGACATGGCCTCCCAGAACCTCCTGCGCGGCACCGCGGCCGCGTGCTCCGAAACGGCCGACGCGCTGCGCCGGGCGCGCCCCGGGGCCGGCCCCGAGCGGATCGAGGAGATGATCGCCCAGTTCCGGGCCGCACGCGACGGCGCCACCGGCGGACGCCCCGCTCGCTCACACCAGGTACTGCTGGGGCAGTCGACGGTGCTGGCGATCACGGTCTCGGCCGTGACCGTCCACACGGCCGTCGCCTTGGCGTACGGCGGTCGCCGGCCGGTGTACGGCCTGCCCCGGGAGCAGTTCTGGTACGCGCGGACGTCGGTGGTCCACCTCTTCGTCATCCGGCTCACCGGCAACCTGACGCGGCGCTCCGTGGTGTTCCAGAACGCGCTGCGCAGCGCGTGCGGTCTCGCACTCGCCCGCCTGGTGGCGGGTTCGCTCGACCTGTCGCACGGTTTCTGGGTGCTGTTGACCGTGCTGACCCTGGGGCGGACCACTGCGGTCGCCACCTGGTCCGCCGTCCGCGCGGCCGTCGTGGGCACACTGGCCGGCGCGGTCGCCGCCGGCCTGCTCCTCATCGGGGCGGGGCAGGCCACCGAGGTGTACGCGTACCTGCTCGTCCCGATGATGCTGATCGCCTTCGCGGTCGGCCCCCTGGAAGGGCCGGCCTGGGCGCAGGGGCTGTTCACCCTGGTCGTCTCCACGGCGTTCGCCCAGATCGCGCCCGTGACCTGGCGGCTCGCGGAGATGCGTGTCGTGGACGTGCTGACCGGGAGCGCCGTCGGGCTGCTGTGCGGTGTGCTCGCCTGGCCTTTCGGTGCCCGCGCCGAGACGCGGCGCAGTATCACGGCTCTGCTCCGGGCCGCCGCGCCAGTGGTACGGGCCACGACCGCCGCCGCGACCGGTGACGGCCCGGCGGGACACGGCGACGCCGCCGATGAGGCCCTCCGGCTGACCCGGCACCGGCTTCGTATGGCGGAAGGCTCGTACGCGCAGTACCGCACAGAGCCCTCCGGCCACGCCCACCGTCGCGCTCACACCCACGAGGAAACCGAGCCCGACTACCTCGCCGCCCTGAACTTCGGCTCCCGCGTCCTCGTAGGCGCCTACTGGCTGCCCCGGACGGACCGGCCACCCGATCTGCCGCCCGCCGCCCTGCGCTGGGCCAGGAACGTCACCGAAGAAGCGGAAGCGGCCATCGTCCGAGCGGCGGACCTGCCCCCGGGCGGTGTCCCGGTCCCGCTGACCCCGCCGCCCGCTCTGCCGTCCGAGGTCCCGCCCCGGGTCCTGTCACTCCTGACCGACATCGAGGTGTGGCTCGACGCGCTCGCGACGGACCTCCGCACCAGCACCGGCCGACGGACGACCCGGACGACCCGGACGGTGCGGACGGTGCGGACGGTCAGGACGACCGCGTCCTGACCGGCGGCCCCTGGGCCGCCAGGGTTGCGGTGGTGGGGCCGTCGGGGCGGACGGTGATGCCGTACGCCGCCTTCGTGGGCGTGGAGGAGAAGGCCGGGGTGTGGAGCGGCAACAGGTGTTCGAGCAGGACGGTCGATTCGCGGAGCGCGAATTGCAGACCGAGGCAGGCGCGGGGACCGATGCCGAAGGGGAAGTAGGCACCCGGGTGGGCCGGCCGGCGGTCCGGGGTGCGGAAACGCCGGGGATCGAACTGCTGCGGGTCCGGCCACAGTTCGGGATCCCGGTGCGTGAGGTACGGGCAGACCAGGATGTCGGTGCCCGCCTCGACGGTGTAGCCGGCGAGGGTGTCGTCCTCGATGGCACGGCGGGGCAGGATCCAGGCGGACGGATAGAGCCGGAGTGTCTCGTGGATCAGCGCCTGGATGGCCTGGCGGCGTTGCGGTGAGCCTTCGCCGCCGGCGGCGAGAGCCTCCTCGCGGGCCGCTGGGTACCGGTCGAGGAGGAGATAGAGCCAGGTCAGGGTGGTTGCGGTGGTTTCGTGGCCGGCCGCGAGCAGCGTGACGAGTTCGTCACGGATCAGCTGGCCGGTGTACTCCGGGTGCTCGGAGGCGGCGTCGGTCAGGACGTGCAGCAGACCCGGGCCGTCTGGGCCGGCCGTCCCTTCGCGGGCGGCCTCGACGGCGTGCTCGGCGACCGCGTCGATGCGGGCGAGATCGGCGGCCACGGCGTCCCGGGCCTCGGTGGTGTCGGCGGGCAGCGTGGGAAGGGCGGTCGCCACGGTGGCCACGGCGTCCAGTTCGCGCTCGGTGCCGTCGTCGAGGGGGTGCCCGGTGAGGGAGCGCCAGATGGCGTCCAGGGCGAAGCGGCGCATCTCCTGTCCGACGTCCAGGCTCCGCCCGGTCCGGGCGTACCCGGCCCAGCGCTCGACGGTGGTCCGGGCGGCCTCGGTGATCCGGTGTTCGTAGCGGCGCATCCCGGTACCGGTGAACTGGGACTGCAGCAGGCGGCGTTGGCGCTTCCACGCCGCGCCGTCGGCGGCGAGGACCCCGTCGCCGATCAGCAGACGGGCGCGGTGGGAGCGCTTGACGTACCGCTCCGGGTTCCGGGCGAGTACGTGCTGGACCGCCTGCGGGTCGGTGACGAGGACGGTCGGGGACGGCCCGAGGCGGAACGCGGCGACGCCCCCGACCCGTTCGCGCACCTGGGTCAGCAGCTCGACCAGCTCGCCTCCCTGCGAACGCCACCGCTGCACGAGTTCAGGCCCGGCTTCGGGGAGCTGCCGTGCCTCTCCGGGACTGTGCGAAAGGGAGCCGAGGCCGGCTTCGGGGCCCATGATTCTTCTCCTGGTCGACCGCTGCACTTGGCTGTGCCGGAGCACTGACACTGCGGACTGTACGGGATCGCACACTCCCCGTGACACTCCCCGTGACACTGCCCGTGACACCGGCGAGACGGACGATCGCGTCGGTGCCTTCGGTGACGGACTGGGGGCCGCTGTGACCGTTGAGATCGGTGGCCGTGCAGCCGGGATCGACGGCGTTGACGCGGATGTCCGGCAATCCCTTGAGATCGTGATCTTGAGCGCATTGCCGGGCAGTGCGCACGAGGCCGGGCTGCGGCTCGCCACGGCCGCCGGAATCGGTGGTACGCCCGCGCCGTCGTTCTGACCGCACGCGGCCCACACCCGCTGACCGCACGGCCCACACCCGCGCCCACACCCCTGCCCGCGTCCACCGCGAGCCGGAGCACGGCCGAGGCGGGGCGTGCGGTAGGCGGCGGTGCGGTAGGCGGCGTTCCCGCCGGACGTTCGCTGATCGGTCCGCGAACGGGCGGCGGGGTCGGTCCCGCCTGCGGTCAGCGCGCGGCGAGGAGTTCGAGGGTGTCGATCACACGGTGGGAGAAGCCCCACTCGTTGTCGTACCAGGCGACCACCTTGACGTGGCGGCCGTCGACGCGGGTGAGAGCCGAGTCGAAGATCGAGGAGGCCGGATTGCCCGTGATGTCGGACGAGACCAGCGGGTCCTCCGAGTACTCGAGGATGCCGGCGAGCGGGCCCTCGGCGGCGGTGCGGTACGCCGCCAGCACGTCCTCGCGCGTCACGTCGCGGGCGACGGTCGTGTTGAGCTCGACGATCGAGCCCACCGGAACCGGCACCCGGATCGAGTCGCCCGACAGCTTGCCGTCCAGGTTCGGCAGCACGTGGCCGATCGCCTTGGCGGCGCCCGTCGTGGTCGGCACGATGTTGACGCCGGCGGCACGGGCGCGGCGCGGGTCGCGGTGCGGGCCGTCCTGGAGGTTCTGCTCCTGCGTGTAGGCGTGCACCGTCGTCATGAAGCCGTGCTCGATGCCGGCGAGCTCGTCGAGCACGGCGGCCAGCGGGGCGAGCGCGTTGGTCGTGCACGACGCGTTCGAGACGATCGTGTGCAGCTCCGGGTCGTAGGCGTCGGTGTTGACGCCGTACGCGAGCGTGACGTCGGCACCGTCGGAAGGCGCGCTGACCAGGACCTTCCTGGCGCCCGCGTCGAGGTGGGCGCGGGCGGCCTTGGCCGAGGTGAAGCGGCCGGTCGCCTCCAGCACGAGGTCGACCTCGAGCTCGGCCCAGGGCAGTCGCGCCGGTTCGCGCTCGGCGAGCACCTTGATGCGCCGGCCGTCGACCACGAGGACATCGCCGTCGACGCTGACCGGGCGGCCCAGCCGGCCGGCCGTCGAGTCGAAGGCGAGCAGTTGGGCGAGGGCGGCGGGCTCCGTGAGGTCGTTGACGGCGACGATCTCGAGGTCGCTGTCGCGCTGGAGGAGCGCGCGCAGCACGTTTCGTCCGATGCGGCCGAATCCGTTGACGGCGATGCGAGTCATGAGTGGGGTCCCTTCCCTGTGGTTCGCCACCAGCCTCGCGTGCGGCGTCCGCTCATGACCAGGGCGTGAGCGCCATGGTTCGAAAGGATCTCGCCACGCAGCCGTACCCGGGCCCACCCGGGCACACCCGGGCCCACCCGGGCACACCCACCCGGCGCTGCCGACGCCCCCGGCGCCTTCGCTTCTCCCGCTTCTCTTCCGCTTCTCCCGGTTCCCTGCGTGCCCTGGCTCCCCCTATCCGCGTGCTCGCCTGCTCGCCTACTCGCCCTTCGCGAAGGTGCGCCGGTATTCGCTCGGTGTGGTGCCGAGGATCTGCTGGAAGTGCGTCCGCAGATTCGCCCCCGTACCGAGTCCGACGTCGCCCGCGATCTGCTCGACGCTGCGCTCGGAGCGTTCGAGCAGCTCACGGGCCATGTCGATACGGGCGCGCATGACCCACTGCATGGGTGTGTATCCCGTGTCCTCGACGAAGCGCCGCGAGAAGGTGCGCTCCGAGACAGCGGCGTGCCGGGCCAGCGTCTCGAGGGTGAGGGGTTCGTCGAGCCGGTGCAGCGCCCACTCCCGGGTGGCGGCGAACCGCTCACCCAGCGGCTCGGGCACGCTGCGCGGCACGTACTGCGCCTGGCCGCCGCTGCGGTAGGGCGCGGCGACCAGGCGTCGGGCCGCGTGGTTCGAGGCGGCCACGCCGAGGTCGCGGCGCAGGACGTGCAGACACAGGTCGATGCCGGAGGCGGCGCCGGCCGACGTCAGCACGCTGCCCTCGTCCACGAACAGGACGTTCTCGTCGACCTGGACGAGCGGGTGCTTCGCCGCCAGTGCCCGGGTGTAGTGCCAGTGGGTGGTGGCGCGTCTGCCGTCGAGCAGGCCCGTGGCGGCGAGCGCGAAGGCTCCCGTCGAGATGGCGGCCAGCCGGGCGCCCCGGGCGTGGGCGGCCAGCAGCGCGTGCAGGACCGTCTGCGGCGGGTCGTCGCGGTCCGGGAAGCGGTAGCCGGGAAGGAAGACGACGTCGGCCCACTCCAGCGCGTCCAGGCCGTGGGCCACGTGATACGACAGACCGTCGCCGCCGGTCACCAGACCGGGGGCCGCGCCGCACACCCGCACCTCGTACGGCATGCTCGCGCGGGTCGCGAACACCTGCGCCGGGATGCCGACATCGAGCGGTTTGGCCCCCTCGAGCACTAGGACGGCGACACGTTGCAGGCGGGAGGACGACACCCGGAACAGGGTACGTGGCGCGGAGCGCGCCTTCGCCGACCCGACACTCAGCGGCCGACACCCGGCCGGACCGCCCGCCCAGCCGGACCGCCCGCCCAGCCCGACCACCCGCCCAGCCCGACCGCATGCCCAGGCCGACCGCATGCCCGGCCGGCCGACGCATGCGCCTGGACGCGTGCGTCGGCCATGCCGTCGGGGACGGCACGGCGAGTTGCTCTCCTGCCTCCTGCCTGCTGCCTGCTGCCTGCTGCCTGCTGACGGGCTCCGACGGATCGTGTGCGATCAGGTGCCGGCCGGCTCGCGCTCGGGAGTCTCCCCCAGATGGCGCAGGGCGCATCTGTCTCGTAACCCCTGGGGCCCATCTCTTTCGCGAGTCCCGCCAGTTGGTGCGCCGCTCGGCCGGGGCTCCGTGGGACCCGCCGTCGTGGTGAGGCCGACGACCGCCAGGCGTACGGCAGTTGAACACTTCGCGCGCTGCCTGTCCGGACGCCGGGGCGTCCTTACGCTGACGCGCGTGCGAGAACAGCGACAGGCGGGCGACGACCGTCACGGCAGTGCCCGCGAGCGGTCCCCCCGGGCGGCCACCGTGCCCCGTGTGGCAGGTCGGAGCGGTGCCCACAACCCCCTGCTGGGCCTTCAGCAGACCGCGGGCAACGCGGCGACCGTCGCCGCCCTGAACGCGGCCGGTCCGTCCGCCGTCCGCCGCAGGCCGCCGCAGGTACCGCCCGCCATCGCGGAGGTCGGTGACGACGCCCTCGAACTCCCGCCGTATCTGCGGGACATGGAGGCGGCGGGGCTGTCCACGGCGTACGGCCTCACCGGGCACGAGTTCGTCACCACCACCCTGGCCGACGCCGTCGGGCGCCGTGACGGCGTGGTCGCCGAGATCGCCGCGGAGCTCGCCGGGCGGCCCGAGTCCTTCTACGGGCGCGGCCGGGCGTTCGCCGTCACCGGGGTGCGGGGTACGGACCGTTACGACGTCACGGTCAGTCTCTCCCCCGCCGACGACGACCGTCCCGGCGTCTTCTCGCCCGCCGGTGCCGACAGCGAGGGCGCGGCCACCAAGGTCGATGTGCAGCACAACACGGCCGCCACCGTCGCGCAGAGCACGGGTGGGTCCGCGTCGAAGGGCCTGGCGTTCACCGCGTTCGGGCTGGCCCCGGTCGTACCCGGCGTCTGGCTCGGCGGGGCGGCCACCGTCAACGCCCAGCCCTTCCAGTCGTCCCGGGACTCCCGCACCCAGCGGAACATGGCGGAGCCGCGCGTACTGCGCAGCGACAAGGGGTCGGTCGAGGTGCCGCGCAGGGTCCGCTACAACGTGCGGATCATGAAGGACGGGGAGCGCGCCGCCCGGAACGCCGCCGGTTCCGGCGCTCTCACCATGCGGGTGCCGGTGGAGCATCTGGTACCGGCCACCGCCGGTCCTGTGCCCCGTCCGCGCCCGGTGGCCCCCGGGACCGCCCGGGCCGTGTCCCTGGCCGACTCCATGGCGCCGTTCGCCGTCTCGGATCCGGCCGCCCCGCACCAGGGCGGCGGCGGGCTCTTCGACGCGGTCGCCTCCGCCCTGCACCCGTCCCTGACCTGGCCGGGCGCTCCCGGCCGGGCCCGGCTGTACGAGGCCACCGCCACCGCGACCGTGCTGGAGGACCTGCCCCGGCTGCTGCGCGACGGTGTGGTCGGCGAGGACCTGACCAGCAGGGACGGCAGCACCACCGGTACCTACCGGATGCGGGCCGCGATCACCGGGCTGGCCCCCGGCTGGAGTACCGGCAAGACACAGTTGCGCACCCATCAGCAGGCCCAGCACGCGGTGACGGACACCGCGGGCAAGGGCCGGGGCGGTGTCTTCGGCGTCGGTCCGGCGGCCGGGTTCGGTGTCCTGGGCAGCGCGGCCGCCGTGCGCGGCACGGTCATGCCCGTCGCCGGGGCGCGCAAGGCGCGGTTCAGCGTGGCCGAACAGACCGTGTCCAGCCGGCAGGGCGCGGAGGTGCGTGGCGAGAAGGTGCTCTATCTGGGCACCGTGCTGTTCACCGTCGAGGGCACCGGTCCCACCTCGCCCCTGACCCGGGCGCGGGGCGGTGGCCGTACCGCGCACCACACGATGCGGGTCTGGATCTCCCTGCGGGCCGACGAGGCCCAGGAGCTGGGGCTGCCGCTGCCGGAGGGAGTGACGGCCGGTGAGTTCGTCAGGCGTCCGCAACGCCCCGGGACGGACGTCAAGGGCAAGGGAAAGGCAACGGCGACCGAACAGGACCCCGCGGAGAACGGCGAGCGGGCGGCGGAGGCCGAGGGCCGGGCCCCCGAGGAGGACGTACGGCACCTGCCGTTCGGCGCGATGGGCTCCAGCGTGGCGATCAGCCGGCTGGACACGGCGCCGATGATGCGGGCCGTGACGCGGCTGTTCGCCACCGACACCCGGCTGGCCGGGTACCTTCCCGCCTTCGGCGAGGAGGAACAGCCGCGCGATCTCAGCCCCGAGGAGGCCGAGGTCCAGCGGCGCAACTACCGCGAGCTGGTGACCGTACTGTCGGAGGCCAACCTGCGGGTCAACAAGGACCAGTTGCTGTCCACCGGCATCCGGGTGCGGCTGCGCCGCAAGTCCCGCTTCCACGCACACGACGTGCAGGTGAAGGTCACCGGGGCGCTGCGGGAGACCGGTCACCTCGGCGAGACCAAGGACTGGCTGGTCCGCAGCCACGCGGGTGTGGCGAGCAACCTGCAGAGCGGACGGGCGAGTTCACGCACGGTCGGCGGGATGGCTCTCGGCCAGTTCCGGCTGATCCCCGGTGCGCTGACCATGTCGGCGCGTGCCGAGAAGGGCCGTACGACGACCCGGCGCGGCCAGGCCGGGCCGACCCTGCGCACCGACGTCCTCACCAACGGTTCGGAGGACGCGAGCGTGTTCGGCGGGGCGTTGAGCCTGAACGTCGACGTGACGATGACGTCCCGGCAGCGCAAGGCGGCCCGTGCGCTCACCCCCGGCACACCGGGGCGGGACGCTCCCGCCGCCGAGCGCGTGGGGACCCTGCCCCTCGACGCACAGGACGTCCGTCTGCTCACCCCGACCGCGTTCACCCTGGACGGCGGCGCCAAGCGGCACCTGGACGAGGTGACCGCCGCCCGCACGGCGGGCCACCGCGAGGCGCGGACGGAGTTCGCCGCGGCGGGCATCGGCGACCTGGCGGGACTGACGGCCCGGCAGCTGGGCGGCGGGCGCGGCGTTCGGGACTGGACGCTCGTGGAGACCGTGGGCGACGGACAGCCGGTGCGGGACCTGGCCTTCGAGCTGCTGGCGCGGGCCGCCGCCCGCAACAGGGAGGCGCGGGAGGACCGGGCGCTGGAGACGGAGGGTCTCGCGCCGCGGCTCGCGATCGAGGACCGGTTCAGCCCGCAGGCGGTGACCGCGGCGCTGCGGCAGGCCGTGTCGGCCGGCTGGGTGGTCCAGAACCTGCGGCACGCGCGGCGGCTGGCCGGGCTGACCGGGGCGGTCGGCACCCGGTTCGCGCTGACCCGTCCGCGGGTCGTGCACCAGGGCATCGGCGCGGGTACCGAGACCTTCGTGCTGGGCGGGCACCAGGTGACCGGGCAGGAGGGAACGAGTCACAACGTCTCCGTGCAGGGCGGTCTGACGGGCTCGGAGAACGGCGCCGTGGGGCGGCTCGCCGTGGGCGTCTGGGCGCGCCGCGCCCTGGGCCACGGCGACACGACGGCGTCCACCCTGGCCGGTACCGTCGAACGCAATGCGCACACCGCCCGCAAGAGCCCGCTGTACCTGGTCCAGTGCGATCTGGTGGTACGCATGGTCGCCGAGGTCGCGGTGACGGGCGGCGGACCGTACGTGGCGCGCGGGGGCCGTACCGTGCCGGGAGCCGTCGCGGTGTGGCTCACCGAGCGCCAACTGCGGGCGGCGGGGCTGAGGTTGCCGGGTGAGGAACGGCGCGAGGACCCGGCCTCCGGCTCGGGCACTACGTCGGCGGGCACGTCGGGGAAGTCCTCGCGGCCTGCGGGGAAGAAGCGGGCCGAAGGGCGGGCGGAGACCTCGGCGGCGGCCTCGACGAACGCCGGCGGCGCACCCAGGAGCGCGCCCCTGCTGCCCCCGGCCCCGGTTCCCGCCCTGGCCGAGTCGCTGCCGCTCGGCTTCGGCATGATCGAGGACCTGCCCGACTTCGTGCCGCTGCTGGAGGGGATCCGTGGCCGTCTCGGCGCCTCCCTCGCCGACGACCTGCTGCCGCGCACCCGTCTGACGGACCGCAACGACAATGTGCAGCGGCTGCTGCGGGTGCTCGACCGGGACGGCTCGGCGGGCCTGCTGTCGAGCGCGATGGACGGCGGGGTGGGCGTCGAGCTGTTCGACGGGCGCAGACGGCCCTACCGGGCGGTGTTCCGTATCCGCAGGACCGGGCGGGGCAGCTATGTGGAGACGGCGTCCGACGGCCGGGACATGGAGTACATCACCTCCGCCGCCGCCCAGCGGGCCACCACCCACGACGAGAGCGACACCCGGGGCGTCGAGGCGGTCGTGGCCGGTTCGGGGAAACCCGACGGCGGCGCGGGACAGTTGAAGAGCCTCGGCGCGGCGGCCGGCCTCGGTCTCGCGGCGAGCGACTCGCGCCGTTCCGCGAGCGTGGGGCGCGCCCAGCTGGGCGTGAAGACCGTCGCCGAGGCGGCCTCCGCCCCGTCGGCCCGGATGAACGTGCCGATCGAGGCGACCCTGGAGATCTTCTCCGGCGACCGCCGGGTGGCCCTCGCGCCGCTCAAGGGGCTGAGCCTGACGCACCGGGTGCTCGCCGCGGATCTGCGTGCGCTGTCGCGGCTCGCCCCGGTGCCGCCCCAGCAGGTCGGCGTGCACGCGGTCGCCGCCGGGGACGCGGGCGCCGACCGGCTCGGTCCCTGGCGTGATTCCGGGGTCCGGCTGCCGATGGAGGCCCAGGTCAACGGGTTCCGGGGGACGCCCAGGGTGCAGCAGGCGGTGGACGACGCGGTCCAGCGGGCGGGCGGCGGCGCACGGTTCCGCACCGGCGGCGAGGCGGCCTTCCACCTGCTGCGCGAGGCCGTCTCCACGGAGTGGCTGATCGCGGCGCTGCCGCTGCTGACCGCCGCCGGAGTGGACCTGCCGCCGCTGCACGCGACCGGCGTGTCGGGTCAGGACCTGCGCGCCTCGCTGCACGCCCGGCTGCGCGGCGGCCGGGTGCTGGGCGTGGGCGACAAGATGACCTTCGAGACGGTAGCGCAGAGCGGGCTGGACGCGCCGCGCCCGGCGGGCACGGACGGCCAGCAGGCGAACGAGCACGGCCGGGCGGCGCGCGGTCTGCTCGGCGCGGGGGTGCTGAACGCGGACGAGTTCCGGATGAACCAGTTCCTGGGCGCCGTGGACGGCTCCGGCGGCTCCACCGCGACCGCCGCCAACGCGGGCGGGTCGATTCCGCTGCACAAGCCCAAGTTCGAGTCGGTGCTGGTGCAGTTCACGCTGGATGTGCGGGTGGTGGCGGAGGTGAGCGACCGGGTGCGTTCGGGCCGCCGCTCGACGGCCGTGCAGGAGGTCACCCTGCCGGAGCCGGTGGTCGTGCGGATGCCCGCGCCCGCGGTGCGGCGCATGCTGGCCGACGGGGCGAACGCCGAGCTCCTGCGGGATCCGGGAGGCCACCTGGCACCGGCCGCCCCGCCGAACGGGGGGTGACCGCCGCGGGGAAACCGCCCGCCCCGCGCGGGGTCACAGCTTGGCGCCGAAGTTCTGTGTCCACCACGGGCCGCCGGCCCCGTCGTGGATCCCCACACCGATGTTCTTGAACGAGCAGTTGAGGATGTTGGCCCGGTGGCCCTCGCTGTTCATCCAGGACGTCATCACCGACGAGGCCGTCTGCTGCCCCTTGGCTATGTTCTCGCCGTAGGTGGACCAGCGGTACCCGGCGGCCGTGATGCGCTGACCGGGGTCGGCGCCGTCGGGGTTGACGTGGTCGAAGAAGTCGCGGGCGGCCATGTCGTCGGAGTGGCCCTGGGCGGAGTCGCGCAGTTGGGGATCTTCCGTGAGCGGGCCGCAGCCCGCCTTCGCCCGCTCCTCGTTGACCAGTGCGATCACCTGGCTCGCGCGATCGGACGCACCCGCCTTGACGGCCGGGGTCGTGGAGGCCGGCGGCTTGGGCTGGGGCGACTTCGCCGGGGCCGCCGCGGACACGGTCCGGCTCGCGCGCGGACTCGGCGAAGGACTCGCGCTCGGCGACTTCGACGCGGACGCCGTGGGAGAAGGGGAAGGTGACGGCGAGTTGCTGCGGGCGCTGTCCGGTGAGGGGTGGTCCGTGACGAGCGCGTCGTTCGCGGGCTGCACGGCGGTGCTCTCCCCCGTCCCGCCGTCCGGCTGCGTGCCGAAGTAGTAGAGTCCGCCACCGGCCACGCAGGCGGCGACGACCGCACCGCCGACCGCTCTGCGGCGGGTGCGCCGCCTGCGCCGGGCACCGGCGCGGGAGGTGGTCCGTTCCCTCGTGGCGGCGCCGTTCGCCGGACGGACGAGCCCGCCCAGGTCCTCGGCCCCGTCGAGCGGGGACGCCGAGCCGGCCACGACGGCGGTGCCGGCGGCGGAGTTCGCCCTGGCCAGGAGTGCGGACGACACCCCGACCAGCGCCAGGCCGGCCAGCAGCCCTTCCGCGGGCATCAGCCCGCTCCACAGGCCCGAGCACTGGACACAGCCGCGTGCGTGCCGGGCGGTGCGTTTGCGCCACAGGGCCGAGGGCCGGCCGTCCCAGCCCGCGAGTTCACCGCGCAGTTCCTGGCACTGCGGCCGCGCGTCCAGTGCCCGCACCACGACGCGGGCCGCCTCCAGTTGCGCCTTCATCCGCTGTACCCGGACCGCTGTGTGCTGCGGCGACAGTGCCAGGGCCTCGGCGATCTCGGCCCGGGTCAGTTCGCCCGCGCACTCCAGCCACCACAGGGACAGCAGCCCCCGGTCGTCGGGCTCCAGCCAGCGCGTCGCACGGGCCGTCTCCTGCCGCTGGCCGGACAACTGCAGTTGCACGATGGTCAGGTCGACGAAGTCGGCACCCGGGTCGGCGACGTCGTCGGCCTCCTCCATGGCGCCCTGGGCGGGCTGTTGCCGGTGCCAGTGTGCACGGACCTGGTTCATCGCGATCGCCACCAGCCAGGAGCGGAAGCTCGCGGGGTCCCGCAGTGAGTCCAGCGAGTCGAGGACGCGCAGCATGGTGTCCTGCACGACGTCGTCGACGTCCACGGAGCCGTTCAGCGCCCGGCCCACGATGTTGTAGACGAGCGGAAGGTACGCACCGACGAGCGCGTCCTGGGCCGCCTGGTCGCCCGACCGGGCGGCGGTGACCAGCGCCACCGCCTCCACCGTGTGCCGTGTACTCATTGCGACTTCCCTGTCCTCGACGCCGAACGCTGTTGTCCGTCACATGGGGGATCTCTGCGGGTGCGCCGGATAACAGTTCCTCGGAAATCCGTGCGAGGAGAGGTTCACCGCTGCGGTGCCATGAGTGCAATGGGAGACGTCACATCCCGCCCGCGGGCGTCGGCCGCGATGTCGCGCTTCGGGCGGTTCGCGGCGGGTTGCCGTCGTCTTCGCCTTCGCCTTCGCCAAAGGGGTGTCGGCCCGACGGCCGTGGCGACTACGGTGGCCCCGGTCGGCCCGCCGTGTCGCACGCCGTCGGCGACCGACGTCCGCACGGCTGCCCGAGGATCCCGTATGACCCGAATGCCCGGCACGGCCAGGTACGCCCGCGCTCTGCTCATCGCCCTGGGCCTGTCGGGACTCGTCTGCGCGCTACGACTGACCGCGGCGGCCGCCGCATTCGAGTCCGGCGCCCTGGGCGGGCTGGTCCTCGGCATGCTGCTGACGGCGGCGGCCGGGTGCGCGGTGGTGGCGGTGGCGGCGTTGGTCGTCTCGGCGCGGTTCGCCGAGGGCGGTGGCGCGGTGCGCAGGGGCACCGTCGTCGTCGGCTGGGTGATCGCTCTGGGCAGCCTGGGCGCCGGCCTGGCCCACCACTTCGCGTGGAGTACCGGTATCGCCCCGGGCGTTCTGCTGGTGGCCCTCTCCAGCGGGGAGTCGGCCAAGGAGTGGTTCGCCCGCGATGCCCGCCGTCCTCCGTCTGATCAGGTGCGGCCATGACCGCACCTGTCACCCTCCACCGCGTCCCTCACCACGGCCGAAGGAGACGGCCCGGAGACGGCCCGGCGCCGGTCGGCACTGCGTCCGGCACCGCCGCGACCCGCTGTCGTTGCCGACCGGCTCGACTCCTCGGCGTGCAGGGCCATCTCGACGACGACGTTGTTGACGCCGGAGTTGGAGGGCACGGCGTGCCTCGGCGCGGCCGGGTGCGGGGTTACTGTCGCCCGCATGGACCGTGAACACCGAGGATGGCTTCCCTGTCTGCTCGGCGGCGCCGTCTTCGCCGTGTGCATGGCCGGCACCACGCTGCCGACCCCCCTCTACGGCCTCTACCAGGAGAAGTTCGGCTTCTCCGAGCTGACGGTCACCGTCGTGTACGCGGTGTACGCCTTCGGTGTCATCGGCGTCCTGCTGCTGGCGGGCAACGCCTCGGACACCGTGGGCCGACGACCGGTGCTGCTGGCGGGCCTGGGCTGCGCGGCTGCGAGCGCCGTCTGCTTCCTCTGCGCCACCGGGCTCGGCTGGCTGTACGCGGGACGGCTGTTGTCGGGACTGTCCGCCGGTCTGTTCACCGGGGCCGCCACGGCGTACGTGATGGACCTGGCGCCCTCCGGCGGCTCATCCCGGGCCACGTTCGTCGCGACCGCCGCCAACATGGGCGGGCTTGGCTGCGGTCCGCTGCTCGCCGGGGTGCTCGCGCAGTACGCCGCCTGGCCGCTGTACCTCCCGTTCGCCGTGCATCTCGTCCTGGTGGCCGGTTCGGTCGCGGTCGTGGCGTGGCTCCCGGAGACCGTGCGCAACCGTAGGTCGCTGAGCACCGTACGGCCGCAACGGCCCGGCCTGCCGCCCCAGGTGCGGTCGGTGTTCGGGCCGGCGGCGATCGCCTCGTTCGTGGGGTTCGCGCTGTTCGGCGTGTTCACCTCGGTCAGCCCCGCCTTTCTCGCCGACTCGCTCGACGTGGACAACCACGCCGTGAGCGGACTCGTCGTCGCGCTGGCCTTCTTCGCCTCGACCGCCGGGCAGTCGGTCGTCGGCCGGGTCGGGGTCGGCCGGTCGCTGCCGCTGGGCTGCGCCGCGCTCCTGGCCGGGCTGGCGCTGCTCGCGGGCGCGTTGCGGTGGGAGTCGCTGCCGCTGGTGGTGTTGAGCGCGGTCGTCGGCGGGGCCGGACAGGGGCTGGCGTTCCGCGGGGCGCTGTCCGCCGTGGCCGGGGCGTCTCCCGACGACCGGCGCGCGGCGGTGATCTCGGCCCTGTTCGTGGTGGCCTACGCGGGCATCTCGGTACCGGTGATCGGTGTCGGCCTGCTGGTGGGCCCCCTCGGCCTCGAGGGTGCCGGGCTGGTGTTCATCGCGTGCATGGCCGTCCTCGTCTCGATCGCGGCTGCCTATCTGCTCCGGCGCCCGGTGCGGGTGGGGGACGCGAACAGCTGAACCGGCCGGGGCCGCGCGTCGAAGGCCGGGCCACGTCGGCGTCGAACGGGACCGGCCGGGTGGCGCGCGGCGGCGCGTGGACACGCTTGGCCGCATCCGTACGGGTGGGGTCGGGCTCGCGGCGAAGCGACACGGGGCCGACCGGCGTTGTGCAGAACCCATCCGTCAAACCCATCCGCCGTCGCGCAAACCCATCCGCCATCGCCCGAACCCATCCGCCATCCCCGTCATCACTGCCATCACGTCATCACCGGAAAGGCCCATCGATGCGACGTACCGCCCTCTTCGCCGTCTGCGCCCTGCTCAGCGCCGCTGCCACGGGTTTCTTCACCACCAGCGCCTTTCGCAGCCGCTGACCCATCCGCGCCGGGGGAGCCCTCCGCTTCCCCGGCCCCGGCTTCCCCGGCCGACGGCCGTCGGCCCAGTCAAGAAGGACGGTCAGCGGTGCGCGAGCGGTCCCCCGGTGCCGGTGCCCGGCCGGCCCCTTCCGTGCCGCTCGTGCCGCAGGGCTGCCGCAGTGCGCACAGGTACCCGAGGCCCAGGGCGATCGCCATCCCGTAGAACAACACCCACTGGTTCGCCTCCGCGAAGTCCATCCGGATCGCGGACATCGAGGACGAGTCCGGAGCCGAGCGGCGGTCGCGGCAGGCACGCCAGGAGGTCCGGCGGGCCGGACGGGAGCAGAACGAGGCCGAGGGACGGCAGCGGACGGCCGCCGAAGCGGTGGCCGGGGCGGAGCGGGCAGCCCGTGAGGCCGCGCGGGAGGCGGCCCGTCCGGCCGGTCCCGACGGGTAGGTCTCCGCATGGTGAGGGGCGCCCCGTGGTGCGACGCTGGAGGCAGGGCGTCCGACAAGGGACGAGCCGGGAGGGCCGATGGGACGTGACGTCCCGGCGCTGGTCTTCACCCGAGAGGACCGCCGCCGGTACCGGATCAAGATGCAGGAGTGCCTGGACGTGCTCGCGCAGATGCTGCGCGAGTCACGGTTCGAGTCCGAGCGGCCCCGGGTGGGCCTCGAGATCGAGCTGAACCTGGTCGACGACGAGGCCGAGCCGACGATGCGCAACAGCGATGTCCTCGAGGCGATCGCGGACCCCGCCTGGGCCACCGAGCTCGGCCGCTTCAACCTCGAGATCAACGTGCCGCCGCGCCGTCTGACGCAGGGCGGCCCCGACGCCTGGGAAGGGGAGATCCGGGCCGCGCTCAATCACGCCGAGGAGCGTGCCAGGTCGGTCGGCACACGTCTGATCATGGTCGGCATTCTCCCCACGCTGCGGCAGGAGGACGTCGGCGAGTCGGCGCTGTCGGAGAACGCCCGCTACCGGCTGCTCAACGACCAGGTGTTCGCCGCCCGGGGCGAGGACCTGCACATCGAGATGGACGGCGTCGACCGGCTGCGGACCTACGCGGACACGATCACTCCGGAGGCCGCGTGCACCAGCACGCAGTTCCATCTCCAGGTCTCCCCCGAGGAGTTCGCCCCCTACTGGAACGCGGCGCAGGCCGTCGCCGGCGTCCAGGTGGCGCTGGCGGCCAACTCCCCGTTCCTGTTCGGGAAGGAGCTGTGGCACGAGACCCGTATCCCGCTGTTCGAGCAGGCCACCGACACCCGTCCGCAGGAGATCAAGGTGCAGGGAGTGCGGCCCCGGGTGTGGTTCGGGGAGCGGTGGATCACCAGTGTCTTCGACCTCTTCGAGGAGAACCTGCGCTACTTCCCCGCGCTGCTGCCCCTGTGTGACGAACAGGACCCGCGCGAGACGCTGGCGGCCGGGGACGTCCCGGAACTGGGCGAGTTGACCCTGCACAACGGCACCATCTACCGGTGGAACCGCCCGGTCTACGCCGTCGCGGGCGACCAGCCGCACGTGCGCGTGGAGAACCGCTGTCTGCCGGCCGGTCCGACCGTCGCCGACACCCTCGCCAACGGCGCCTTCTACTACGGCCTCACCCGGGCCCTGGTGGAGGACGAACGACCGGTGTGGTCACGGATGTCCTTCCGGGCCGCCGAGGACAACCTGCACGCGGCGGCGCGCCACGGTATCGACGCCCGGCTGTACTGGCCCGGCATGGGTGAGGTGCCGGTGCCCGAGCTCGTTCTGCGGCGGCTGCTGCCGCTGGCCCACCGGGGGCTTGAGCACTCCGGGATGGACGCCGCCTGGCGGGAGCCCTTGCTTGGCATCATCGAGCAGCGGTGCGTCACCGGCCGCAACGGAGCCGTCTGGCAGAAGGAGGCCCTGCACCGCATCACCGCCTCGACCCACGTGGGCCGCCACGAGGCGCTGCGGCGGATGACGCAGCTCTACATCGACTACATGCATCTCAACGCCCCCGCCCACACCTGGCCCGTCGACTGACCGACCGCCGTGTGACGGCGTGCCGCCGGACCGGTTCACCGGTCCGCGACCAGGCCTGATCCGGTGCTTCCGGCCACCGCCTTCCCCGTCGGCGGGAGCCGCGACGGGAGGCTGTGAGGGCCGACACGACCCCTCGATTCGGCTGCGCCGCCGAGAGCGTGCAGGATAGAACCATGACCACCAAGATCTACTTCGACATCACCATCAACGACGAGCCCGCCGGGCGGATCAACTTCAACCTGTTCGACGACGTCGTCCCGAAGACGGCCGAGAACTTCCGCGCGCTGGCCACCGGCGAGAAGGGCTTCGGCTTCGCCGGCTCCTCCTTCCACCGCGTCATCCCCCAGTTCATGCTCCAGGGCGGCGACTTCACCCGCGGCGACGGCACGGGCGGCAAGAGCATCTACGGCGAGAAGTTCGCCGACGAGAACTTCACCCTCAAGCACGACCGTCCGGGCCTGCTCTCCATGGCCAACGCCGGCCGCAACACCAACGGCTCGCAGTTCTTCGTCACCACGATCGTCACCGACTGGCTCGACGGCAAGCACGTGGTGTTCGGCGAGGTCGCCGACGAGGCCAGCATGGCCCTCGTCAAGAAGATCGAGTCCTACGGTTCGCGCAACGGCGCGACCTCGGCGAAGATCACCATCGCGGAGTCCGGCCAGCTCTGACCCGGCCCGTTACCGCCCGTCGGCCGGGGTCAGCCCCCCGGCCGACGGCGAGCGGCCCCGGGAGAGTTCTGGCCCCGTGGGAGTTCCCGGCGGCGCCGGGCGAGGGCTCAGCCGGCCGGAGGGGCGGCGGCGGAGTGGGCCGGCGTGGCGCTGTCCTGGGCGTGCGAGTGGCGGGGAGGATGCGACCTCCGCATCCCTGTTGCCGCGCATCAGCGAGGTGCGGATGGTGTGGGCGAGGGCCTCCTCGATCAGGGCGTCCCGCGACGCAGTCACGGCTGCGTAAAAGAGGGACGGCCTGGCGGAAATTCCCGTCGCACCCCCTTGTCAAACGGATGGTCCGATCATGCTCCTCTACTTCCTGACCTCCGTCTCGGTGATCGTCTTCTTCCGGCGCTCGCGTGCCGACACCCGGCCCTGGAACACGCTGGTCGCACCCGTGCTGGGCGCGCTCGGCATCGCCGGTGCTGATCTGGCTGATCATCGAGAACTTCACCACCCTCATCGGCGACGACGAAGCCACGTCCGTCTGGCTCCGGCTGACCGTCCCGGCGGTCCTGGCCCTGGGACTCGTCGTGGCGAGGCTGACCCGCCCGGCACGGACGTCCACGACACGGGCGTCAACGGGCGGCCTGATCTCGGGCTTTTCGGTGCGGGGCACCCACTGTGCGCCGCACCGGAACCCTCCGTGGTGCTCTCGCGGTCGAGGTGCGCCACGGGCGCGGACCGGCGCATCGCCGACTTCCGGCGTTGCGCCGGGTCTTGATGCCGGGCCGCGCCATGTACGTCTTACGGAGTGATGACGTGCCGGGCGGGTCACGGGGGCCGGCTCGGCCGCGGCCCTAGCGTGGCCGTATGCGTGTACTGGTCACCGGCGGTGCCGGGTTCATCGGGTCCCATGTCGTCGACGCCCTGCGTGCGCGCGGGCACGAGGCGCTCGTGTTCGACGTACGGCAGGACCCGGCCGCCGACGTGCGCGATCCCGTCGCCGTCGGCCGCGCCCTCGCCGGCGTCGGCGCCGTCTGTCACCAGGCGGCGATGGTCGGGCTCGGCGACGGGGTCGCGGACGCGGCCGAGTACGTCTCACGCAACGACCTGGGAACGGCCGTCCTGCTGGCCGCCATGGCCGGGGCAGGCGTGCGGCGGCTCGTGCTGGCCGGGTCGATGGTCGTGTACGGGGAGGGGCGCTACGAGTGCCGCGAGCACGGGGTGGTGCGGCCGCCGCCGCGGGCCGTCGCCGGTCTGGACGCGGGACGGTTCGAGCCGCCGTGCCCGGCGTGCGGGCTGGACCTCTCCCCCGGGCTGGTCGCCGAGGACGCGCCCACCGATCCGCGGAACGTCTACGCCACGACCAAGCTCGCCCAGGAGCACCTGGCCGCCGCCTGGGCCAGGTCGACGGGCGGGACGGCGCTGTCGCTGCGCTATCACAACGTGTACGGGCCCCGGATGCCCCGCGACACCCCGTACGCCGGGGTCGCCTCCTTCTTCCGTTCCGCACTGGCCCGGGGCGAGGCCCCCCGCGTCTTCGAGGACGGGCGGCAGCGGCGGGACTTCGTGCACGTACGGGACGTGGCCGCCGCCAACGTGGCCGCGCTGGAGGCCGACGCGCCCAGCGGCGCGCTGACGGCGTACAACACCGGCAGCGGTGAGCCGCACACGGTGGGCGAGATGGCGCGGTCCCTGGCCGCCGCGTACGGCGGACCCGAACCCGTCGTCACCGGCCAGTACCGGCTGGGCGACGTCCGCCACATCACGGCGGACTCCTCCCGGCTGCGCGCCGACCTCGGCTGGAAGCCCGAGGTCCGGTTCGAGGAGGGCATGCGGGAGTTCGCGCACGCCGGACTGCGCGGGGACTGAACGGCGAGGACGGCGGCGGCCGGCACGGCCGCCAGGTGCCGACCGGCCTCAGGGGGCCGTCGGGAGGGTCACCTCGAAGCGGCAGCCGCCCGGGATGTTGCGGACGGTGGCCCGCCCCTGGTGGGCCTCCACGATCCCGCGCACGATGGCGAGGCCCAGCCCCGCGCCGGCCGGGGGTGTCCGGGCGTGGGTGCCGCGCCAGCCGGTGTCGAAGACCCGATGCAGATCCTCCTCGGGGATGCCGCCGCAGCCGTCGGTCACGGAGACCACGACCCCCGCGGGCGAGCGTTCCGCGGCGACGGCGACCGTGCCGTCGGCGGGGGTGCGCCGGATGGCGTTGACGAGCAGATTGCCCAGGACCCGGCTCATCTCCTTGCCGTCCACCTCGACCGGGAGCGGCTCGACACGGTCGCCGACGAGCCGTACGCCGTGTTCGCGGGCGAGCGGGTCGGCGCCGGCGAGGGCGTCGCCGACCAGGTCGTACACGGACATGCGGGAGGTGGAGAGGGCGAGCGCCCCGGCGTGTATCCGGGAGAGCTCGAACAGGTCGCCCACCATGTCGTTGAGCCGCTCCACCTCGGTACGGATCTGCCGCAGATAGCGGTCGGGGTCGGCCGCGACACCGTCCTCGAGCGCCTCCGACATCGCCCGCAGTCCGGCCAGCGGCGTGCGCAGATCGTGCGAGATCCAGGCGACGAGTTCGCGCCGGGACGTCTCCAGCGCCCGTTCACGGTCCCGGGACTCGGCGAGCTTCACGCTGGTCGCGGCCAACTCGCGGCTGATCGCGTCCAGTTCTGCGGTCGTCGGGCCTTCGGGGGCGGTGAAGGCGCCGCCGTCGCCGAACGAGCGGGCGGCACGGGTCAGTGCACGGCTGCGGGCGACCACCCAGCGGCCGAGGAGAATCGCGGTGACCAGGGAGACCACGGCGGCCATCGCCACGACCGTCGTCACGACGCTCAGGTCGTGCCCCGACAGGAACATCGCCCGCGCGACGGCCAGCGTGCCCGCCAGCATCGCGGTCACGGCGACGGCGGCCACCACGGTGAGGGACGCGGTGAGCGAGCGGCGGCGCAGCAGCCACAGCACGCCCGCGCCGAGGAGCCCGGCGAACGCGGCGCCGAGGAAGGCGAACAGGGCGATGAGCAGGGTGTCGCGCACGGTCACTCCCCCTCTTCGCCGGGGCCGGGTTCGAAGCGGTAGCCCACGCCCCACACCGTCTGGATCAGGCGCGGCCGGGCCGGGTCGTCCTCGACCTTGCCGCGCAGCCGGCGCACATGGACGGTCACGGTGGACAGATCGCCGAACTCCCAGCCCCACACCTCGTGCATCAGGTCCTCGCGGCCGAACGCCCGCCCGGGGTGCCGCAGGAAGAACGCGAGAAGGTCGAACTCACGCAGGGTGAGGGCGAGTTCGGCGCCGTGCTTGGTGGCGCGGCGGGCGCCGGGATCGAGCGTCAGGCCCGCCGCGCTCAGCGCCCGCGCACCCGTGGCGGGCCGGCTGCGGCGCAGCACCGACTCCACCCGCAGCACGAGTTCACGGGGGCTGAAGGGCTTGGTGACATAGTCGTCGGCGCCGACCTCCAGACCGAGGATGCGGTCGTCCTCGTCGCCGCGCGCGGTCAGCATGATGACCGGCACGGGCCCGTGCCCGCGCATCCGGCGGCACACCTCGAGACCGTCCATGCCGGGGAGCATCAGGTCGAGCACCACCAGGTCGGGCCAGTGCGCGGCGGCCCGGGTCAGGGCGGTGGGGCCGTCGTCGGCCCGGTCGACGACATAGCCGGCCCGGTCCAGGTACCCGGCGACGACCTCCGAGACCGTGGGGTCGTCGTCGACGACCAGGACCCGGGCCGATCCCGGCGGAGGGGGCGGGGACTCGTACGACTGCTGCATGCGCCCAGCCTCGCACCGCGCCCCGGCCGGTGCCCCGTCCGAGGGCGCCCCGGCGTCCGGACGTCCGCGTTTCGTAAGGAGCCGTAGCCCGGTTTGCCCGATTCGCATTCGTAGGGTGAGACCGTGACCACGGACGTAGAAGTAGATGTCGTGCTCCCCTGTCTGAACGAGGCCGAGGCCCTCCCCTGGGTGCTCGCCCGCATTCCGGACGGCTGGCGGGCCCTCGTCGTCGACAACGGATCCACCGACGGCTCGGCCGGGATCGCCCGCGCGCTCGGCGCGAGAGTCGTCCACGAGTCCCGCCGGGGCTTCGGCGCCGCCTGCCACACCGGGCTGACCGCCGCCACCGCCGACGTCGTGTGCTTCTGCGACTGCGACGCCTCCCTCGATCCGGCGCTGCTCGTGCCGTTCGTGCACGAGATCCACGCCGGCGCGGCGGACCTGGTGCTGGGCCGCAGGCGGCCGCTGGGCAGGGGCGCTTGGCCCGCGCACGCCCGGGCAGGCAACCTCGCGCTCGCCCGGCTGCTGCGCCGCCGCACCGGGCTGCGCCTGCACGACCTCGGCCCGCTGCGGGCCGCCCGCCGTGCACCGCTGCTCGACCTCGGCCTCACCGACCGGCGCAGCGGATACCCGCTGGAGATGGTGGTGCGGGCGGCCGACGCGGGCTGGCGGATCGCCGAGCACGACGTCCCCTACCTTCCCCGTACCGGCGCCTCGAAGGTGACGGGCACCTGGCGCGGCACCTGGCAGGCGGTGCGGGACATGAGCCGCGTCCTGGGCGACGTCCCGGCGCGCGAAGGGGTCGCCCGGTGACCACGCTGCTCGTCATCGCCAAGGAGCCGCTGCCGGGGCGGGTGAAGACCCGGCTCACCCCGCCGTTCAGCCCGCGGGAGGCGGCGGCGCTCGCGGAGGCGGCGCTGTCGGACACCCTGCGGGCCGTGGCGGCCACCCCCGCCGTCCGCCGCGTGCTGGTACTGGACGGCGCGCCCGGCCCCTGGCTGCCGTCCGGCTTCGACGTCGTACCGCAGTGCGCGGGCGGGCTCGACGAGCGGCTCGCGGACGCGTTCGCCCGGTGCGACGGCCCGGCCCTCCTCATCGGGATGGACACTCCGCAGGTGACGCCGGACCTGCTGACCGCCGACTTCGACGGCTGCGACGCGTACTTCGGCCCGGCGCGGGACGGCGGCTTCTGGGCCCTGGGTCTCGCGGAGCCCGATCCCGGTCTGCTGCGGGGCGTGCCCATGTCGACGCCCCTGACGGGAGCCGTGCAGCGGGCCCGGCTCGTCGGGGCGGGGCTGCGGGTGCGTGACCTGCCGTGTCTGCGGGACGTGGACACCGCCCCGGACGCCACGGCCGTCGCCGCGCTGGCCCCGCACGGCCGGTTCGCCGCGCGACTGGCCGGGTTCACGGCGGCGGCGAGCCGATGAGCACCGCGTACGACCTCACCGGGGCCGCCGCCGGCGTCGACGCCCCGGGTGTCACCGGCGACTGGGCCGCCGCCGACCCGTACAGCGACGCCCTGCGCACCGGCCGGGGTCCGCTGTTCCTGCGCCGCGCCGACGGCTGGCTCCTGCCCCTGGAGGTGGAACGCTGGTGCACCCGCGCCGACCCGGTGGACCTGGCGGCCCTGGACCGGTGCGAGGGAGCCGTGCTCGACGTGGGCTGCGGACCCGGCCGGCTGGTGGCCGAACTCGCCGCCCGGGGACGGACCGTGCTGGGCATCGACGTCAGCGCGGCCGCCGTCGCCCACACGCTGGAGCTGGGCGGGCAGGCGCTGCGGCGGTCGGTCTTCGACCTCCTGCCAGGCGAGGGGCGTTGGGGAACCGTCCTGCTCATGGACGGCAATGTCGGCATCGGCGGCGATCCGCTCGCCCTCCTGCGCCGAGTGGTCACCCTGCTGATCCCCGGTGGCCTGCTGATCGCGGAGACCCTGCCGGTGGACGTGGACGAGCGCGCCGAGGTCGAGGTCGTCGGCCTGACCGGGGCGCGTGCCACCGGCCGGACCTTCCGCTGGGCGCGGCTCGGCGCACCCGCCCTGCTGCGGTACGCGGCCCTTGCGGACTGCCGGGCGGCCGGTCAGTGGACGGCCGGCGGCCGCTGCTTCGTGGCCCTGCGCAGTCGCAGCGCGAGCAGCAGCGCCGATCCGCCGAAGAGCACGGCCGTGATCAGCAGCCAGTGGGCGAGGAACCCGTCCGCCGAGCGGCCGGTGGCCGACCGGTAACGGAGGTCCACCATCCCGCCGATCAGCGGGAACCACACGAGCAGCAGCAGTCCGGACAGAGCGGCCGGTACCCGGACGTACATCGCCCACCGCCGCCGGCCACTCACGCCGAGCCCCTGTACGACCGCGCGGTCGGCCGCGGCGTACAGGGGCAGCAGCACCAGGTCGTGCAGCAGCGCCGCCCCCACCCACCACAGCGCCACGCCGAACCAGTCGTCGGCGAGGAGACGTACGCCCGCGTAGGCGGCGAGCGCGAACGAGCAGGCAAGCACGAGGAGTTGGAAGGGACTGCCGATCACCGGCCGTCGTCGCACGGGTGTCATCGCACCTCTCCGAACGTCATCCGGGCGACCCACTTGGTGTTGAGCACGCCGGGCGCGGCGGGCACGATGACACGCGCCGGGTAGCCGTGGTCGGGGGTCAGTGACTCGCCGTTGACGTACAGGGCGAGCAGCGAGCGCGGGTCGGCGACCTGGTTGGCGCGCAGGGCGGCGTGGCGGAAGGCGCCGTGCCGCTGGAGGGACTCGACGTACACGTCCGGTGGGTCGTCGTCGTAGCCGACGAGGGCGGCCAGGTCCCGTAGCCGTACGCCCCGCCACCCCTGGTCCGAGGTCGACCAGCCCTCGACGCATGCGATGGGCAACGCCGAGTCGTGCAGGGGCAGTCGGCGGAGCTGGGCGCGGCCGAGGCGGAGGGTGCCGGTCCGCCCCGTGACGACGAGGCGCCAGGCGTCCTCCTCCGTCTCCGCCGCGTCGATGCCGGCGTACGCGGCCGTCTTGTTGATCTGGAAACCGTTCGGGCCGGCGCCCGGGTCGGCTCCGCCGTGCGGAGCGAGCAGCGCGGTGCGGCGCAGCCCGTCGAAGCTCTGGCCGGCCGTCGTGGCGAACAGCAGCAGCGAGCCGCCCCCGACGAAGCCCAGCGCCCCGCGCCGGGAGACGGTCGGGGGATCCGGCCGTGGGGAGACCGGCTCCCGCCCGCCCGAGGGTCCCCGTGACGCATCCGGCTCCCCCTCCGCCCGCAGCCGGCGCAGGTTACGGACGGCCGCCGGGGTCTTCAGGACGGCGTGGGCGACGAACGCGGCGACGAAGACCCACGCCCCGTAGAAGTGCAGCGGGTAGAAGGAGCCGGGGAAGACGTAGTCGAGCTGGACGTTGAGGACACCGGTCGTGAACTCGAACAGTCCGCCCCCGACCAGCAACAGCAGGGAGATCCGCTCGAGCGCGTGGGCGAGCGAGCGGGCCGGCGGCAGCGTGAACAGCTTCGGCACCACCGACCACAGCTTGGCCAGCAGGACGGGGATCAAGGTGATGCCGAGGGTGACATGGACGCCCTGGTTGAGCCGGTACAGCCAGTGCGGGTCGGTCGGCCAGGCGAAGAGGTAGAAGCCCAGGATGCCCTTGTCCGGGGTCTTGTCGTTCACCGGCGAGAGGTCCGGGTTGTAGGCGGCGTACGAGACCAGGCCCGTCACGAACAGCACGGTGATGCCGACGAGCAGCACCAGGCCGAGCACCGAGGTGAACCAGGGGCCGCGCAGTGGACTGCGCCAGAAGGCGGGAGAGGTGGGGAGCCGTGAGTCGTCTCGCATGCCCCGACCGTAGGCCGCGGCACCCCCGGGACAGGGCGCGCGACCCATGACGAAACGCTGACGTCCGGCCCGGACTACGCCCCGCGCCCCGCCGCTCGGCCTAGCGTGCCGATGTGAACCGCACCCTGCGCTCCGCCGAGCCACGCGCCCCGCACTCCGGCGGCACCGGCCGCGACCTCCGCCGTGACGTCCGTCGTGACCTGTACGCGGCGGGGGCCGCCGTCCTGCTCGTCACGGCGGCCGTGCTGATCGGCCACCACATCCAGCACACGCACCACACTCTGCGGGTCGACTGGCCTCCTCTGCTCGGCAGTTGGAGCCCACATGTCGGACCGGGCACGCCGGCGTCCGTCGTGGCGGCGACCGTGACCGTGGTGTACGGCCCCACCCTCGCCGCCCGGCTTTCCTGGCGGGCGCTGCTCGCGGCGTCCTGGGGCACGGCCACGGCCTGGATCCTCTCCCTCGCCCTGATCGACGGCCGGCAGCGGGGCATCGCCGCCCGGCTCACCACCCGCCACGAGTACCTCCAGGTCATCGACCGCTTCCACGACATCCCGGCGGCACTGCGCGACTTCACCCACCACATCCTTCTCGGCTCCCCCGACAACTGGCCCGCGCACGTCGCCGGTCATCCCCCGGCGGCCACGCTGACCTTCGTCCTGCTCGACCGGATCGGGCTGCGGGGCGGGGGCTGGGCCGGAACCTGGTGCATCGCCGTCGGCGCCACGGCGTGCGTGGCCGTGCTGGTGGCGGTGCGGGCACTGACCGACGAGCGGCTCGCCCGACGGGCGGCACCCTTCCTGGTACTGGCCCCGGCGGCGGTGTGGATGGGGACATCGGCCGACGCGTACTTCACGGCGGTCGCCGCGTGGTCCGTGGCGCTACTGGCCCTGGCGGTCACAGCACGGCCTGTCACGACAGGGCCGGGCACGGGGCGGCCGGCCGGCGGAGTCTCCCCGTCCCAGCGGGGCCGGGCGTGGGGCGGGGCGGTGGGTTCGGGGCTCCTCTTCGGCCTGACCTGCTACCTCTCCTACGGTCTCACTCTCTTCGCGCTCCTCGGCGCGACGGTGCTGCTGCTCGGCCGGGGCCGCGTCCGGGAACGTCCTGGGCTGCTCGTGCTTCTGCTCACCGGAGCGGCTGTCGTGCCGACGGCGTTCACCCTCACCGGGTTCGACTGGTGGGAGGCGTACCGTCTGCTGGTCACGCGCTACCACCAGGGCGCGGGCGGCGTCCGCCCCTACGGCTACTGGGTGTGGGCCAACCTCGCCTGTACGGTCCTCATCACCGGCCTCGCGACGGCGGCCGGCCTGCGGCGGACCGGCGTGACGCTCCGCCACCGCCTCGACGGGAGCCCCGAGCGACCGGACGACCCGCACCGCCGCGGTGCCGACGCCCGCCTCGCCCTCCTCGTGGCCGCCGCTCTGCTCGCCCTGCTCGTCGCCGATCTGTCCGGCATGAGCAAGGCCGAGACGGAACGCATCTGGCTCCCCTTCGCCGTGTGGCTCCTCCCGTCCTGCGCGTTCCTCAGCCGCCCGCGCGCCTGGCTCACCGCCCAGGCGGTCCTGGCCCTTCTGCTCAACCACCTGTTGCTGACCGGCTGGTGAATCGGGGCACTACAGCGCCTGTCCGGCGAGGTCTCCAAGGAGCGCGCAGGTTCGGCGTCGGTCGGCGTTCCCGGCGATGTCCGTGCCCGCGAACACCACCTCCGTCGCCCCGGCGTCCCGGTAGCGGCGTACCTCGGCGGCGACCTTCCGCTCGTCGCCGATCACCGCACGGGCAGGATTCCGTCCGCCGGCTATCCGCTGGCGCGGAGCGCCTGCGGCCCCATGGCGGCGACGAACAACGGCACGCCGGCCTCGGCGCCCGGCACGCGCGCGGGCAGCGGAGTGGTCGCGGTGACCAGCTCGCCGTGGAAGTCGGCGGTGCCGGTCTCGGTCAACTCCGCAGGGCGGTCGGCGCGGTCCGGCGGCCCGGGCCTCCTGGGCGAGCCGCACGGTGGTATCGATCTGGGGTTGTCGGCGTCGCTCGCGTGGAGCGCTGCTCCTGCGTTCGTGTCAGCGCAGACAAGCGGCCGCCGACCGCGCGTTCCGGTTCCTGTGTGAGGGCTCTCCGTCAGTCGTGTGAACGCGACCGTGCCGCGCGTCCGGCACGGGACCGACCGGAAACCGCACCCGTGTGCGCACCGCACGGGACAGCCGGGCCCACTCCGCGCCGCATCGAGCCGGAAAACGGTGCAACCTTTGGGGCAATCAGGGTGTCTCAGTTCATGTCCGACACACACGACCTCTGGGGGAGATCATGGTGCGAACCAGAACCGTCTGGGCCGCCGCCGCCCTGCTGACCGTCACACTGGGCATGGCCGCTGTCCCGGCCAACGCCGTCCCGGCCACGACCGCACGGGCCGCCGCCGCCTGCCCCACCGGCTGGGGCAGCCTGGGCAAGACGTACTCCGCCGGCACGGCGACGCCGCTGACGAACGTCAGGACCGGCCGCCACGACTGTTACGACCGGTTCGTCGTCGACGTGCCGGGCGCGAGCGGCGCCGAGCTCGGCTTCTCGGTCGGGTACGTCGACCACCTCTACCAGGACGCGTCGGGCCGCCTCATCCCCGTCGGCGGCGGCGCCATCCTGGAGGTGCGGGTCGACGCGCCCGCCTACAACCCGGAGACGGGCGCGTCCACCTATCCGGGCCGGGTGGCGCAGCCACTGCCGGGCGTGAACCTCACCGGGTACCGCACGTTCCGGGACACCCGGTACGCCGGGAGTTTCGAAGGGGTGACGCAGTTCGGTCTCGGCGTGCGCGCACACCTGCCGTTCCGGGTGCAGCGTACGGCCGATCATCTCGTGGTGGACGTCGCGCACACCTGGTGACACCCGCCGCCTCGGACGAGCCTCGGGGCCCCCGCCCCCCCCGGGGCCGGCGCCGCGCCCGGGGGGGGGGGGGCCCCCGGGGCCCCGGGGGGGGACGGCCGCGGGGGACCCCCCCCCCCCCCGCCGCCCCCGCGACGGGGCC
>NZ_JBHWUU010000020.1:0-49499 GCF_042737375.1 Streptomyces sp. NPDC060000 | reverse complement strand
GCGCCGAGCCGTGCGGGGTGTCGCGCGCGGGGCCCCTGGTCGGTACGGCGAGCGGCTTCCGGCCCGCCTGCCGTCCGCCGGCTCTCGTGGCCGTTCATCGCTCGTCGGCTGTCGCCGCCGCCGGTCGTCCGCCGACTGCCGACTGCCGACTGCCGACTGCCGGGAACCGGTAACCGAGTGCTGTTCCCTGACTGCCGGTTACCGGTTTCGACAGCCGTCGACCACTGCCCAGGCGCGTATCCGTGCAGTGCCCGGGACATCCAGGCCTCGATTTCGTAGGCTGTCGGTCGCCGTTCGCCACCCCCACCGCGCCCCGCAGAGGACCGGATGCAGACTCATGGAATTGTCAAGTACCTGACACCGACAGCCGTGGTTCTCACGCTGCTGACCCCGGCGCCGGCCGCGGTCGCCGCCGCCCCGGTCGCCGTCGTCTCCGAGGTCCCCGCCGAGGCCACTGCCCCGGCGGCCGACACCTGGCAGCCGCCCCTGTCCACCCGGGGCCGCTACATCGTCGACGCCCAGGGGCAGCGCTTCCGCCTGAAGTCGGCCAACTGGGACGGCGCCCAGGGCTCCTGGTCAGGAAGCGGCAGTACCGCCGATCCCGCGAACCACCACGCCGGCCAGAACTCCTCCGGCATCCCACTCGGCCTGGACCGCGCCCCGCTGTCCGCGCTGCTCGCCGACTTCCACCGGCTCGGCATCAACAGCATCCGGCTGCCGTTCTCCAACGAGATGATCCACACGACGGCCCAGGTGCCGGACGCCGCGGTCGCGGCCAACCCCCAGCTGCGCGGCAGGACGCCGCTGCAGATCTACGACGCCGTCGTGGCCGCCCTCACGCAGGACGGGTTCGCGGTCATCCTCAACAACCACACCAACACCTCCCGGTGGTGCTGCGGTGTGGACGGCAACGAACGCTGGAACAGCAGCCAGTCCATCACGCAGTGGACGGACGACTGGGTCCACATGTCCCGCCGTTACGCCGCCAACGCCCGTGTCGTGGGCGCGGATCTGTACAACGAGGTACGCCGTGACGTACTGGACGACCCCAACTGGGGACTCGGCGACGGACACGACTGGTACGCCGCGGCCCAACTCGCGGCGGACCGCATCCTCACCGAGGGCAACCCCGACCTGCTCATCGTCGTCGAAGGCATCAACTGGACCGGTGTGCCCGTGGACGGGCTGCCGCACGAGCGCCCCACCCTCGCTCCCGTCCGCACGCTTTCGCACACCCTCCTGGACGCGCACAAGCTGGTCTACTCCGCCCACTTCTACGGCTACACCGGCCCCAGGCACAGCGGTGCCACCGGGATCGGCGAGACCCACGACCCGCGTTACCAGGACCTGACCCGCGACCAGCTGTTCCAGGCTCTCACCGACCAGGCCTTCTTCGTGACCACGGAAGGACAGCACTACACCGCGCCCGTGTGGATCAGCGAGTTCGGCATCGGCGCCCAGGAGACCGGCGCCGCCGCCCGCACCTGGTTCGGCAACCTCACCGACTACTTCGCCGACCACGACGCCGACTTCGCCTACTGGCCCCTGGTCGGCTGGGAGGGACACGACGACTGGGCGCTGCTGCGTTACGACACCGCGGGGCGGCGGTACGGCATCCTCGACCAGGCCGACTGGCGCGGCGCCGCCTGGAACCACCTCATGACCTCCGAGACCCGCACCGGGCTCGTCCCGCCGGTGCCCCTCAGGCGCATGCTCACCACGGATCACGGCGACTCCGTGCAGTCCCGGCTGGTACGGGCCGGCGGGGACTGGGATCCGGGGGCTTCCAAGGCCGCGTGCCCCGACGGCCTCCGGCTGATCGGCCTCAGCCACGCCGGCGGCCGGGGGCTGTGCACCGATACGTCCGGCGGTGATGCGCGGGCCCCGGGCGACGCGCAGACGGTCGTCACGGACGAACGGTACGTCCCGCCAGGCGGCGACTGGGCCGACGGCTACACCAAACTCCAGTGCCCCACAGGGCAGTTCCTCATCGGTTACGGCCGCCGTGGTGAGCGCGTGTCGGCGGCGCTGTGCGTGCCCGGCCGCAGCTCGCTGGGCCGGACCGGACGGACCGTCTGGTTCGACCGGTCCGACAACCGTCCCGTCGACGACAACGGCGGCGACTTCGCCCAGGGCCAGTACAAGGGACAGTGCGCCGCCGACGAGTACGCCGCCGGCGTCGCCTTCACGACCCGGATCGGCAGCACGCCGGGCCCGGCCGCCCTGCTGTGCGTCCCACTGCGGCCCTGAACACCGCGCCCAACCGGCCCCTCCCGCCCCTCCGTTGCCGACGCGGACGCTCTTTCGTCCCGGAACCTGCGCGAAAGTGTCCGTGATCGGTAACAGGTGGATCCCATCGTGTCTTTTTCCCGTCCTGACAGTCGCATGGGATCCGCGAACGCACGGGATCCACGGACACGACGAGAACAGGGCAGACATGGCGCGGCATGGCGGGCGGGGATGGTACGGCCGGGTACTCGCGGCGGCGGTCGGCGTGACGGCGGTGGCCGCCGTCACCTCGGTATGGACCGCGCAGGCCGGTCCCGTCGGCGCAGGGCAGGCGGGAGCGGGTGCCCCTGCGCACCCTTCCGCCGCGGCTTCGGCCCCCGCCCGGGTGTCGGTGGACATCGCCCACGCCTCGGACCACGGCGCCCGCGGCGTCAACATCACCATCGACGACGGCCCTGACCCCTCCTGGACGCCGCAGATCCTTCAGGTGCTGCGGGAGAACGGGGTGAAGGCGACCTTCTGCATGGTGGGCACACAGGCCAAGGCCCACCCGGATCTGGTCAAGGCGGTGGTGGCGGACGGGCACCGGCTGTGCGACCACACGGTTTCGCACGACACCACCATGGACAAGAAGCCGGACTCCTACCAGTCCCAGCAGATCCTGGACGCCGAGCGGATGATCACCGAGGCCTCCGGGGGTGTCCGGCCGCAGTACTACCGGGCCCCGGGCGGTGCCTTCACCCCGTACAGCCGCGACCTCGCCGCCTCCCACGGGATGCGGCCGCTGGGCTGGAACGTCGACACCAAGGACTTCGAGCGGCCGGGCACCGCCGCCATCGTCGCCGCCGTCAAGAACGAGGTGTCCAACGGCCCGACGATCCTCTTCCACGACGCGGGCGGGGACCGCTCACAGACGGTGGCGGCCCTGCGCGAGGTGCTGCCGTGGCTGCGGCAGCAGGGGTACTCCTTCGGCTTCCCGGTGCGCTGAGTACGGGTTCACTCCACTCGCCGCTTGTCCTCGTCGCTCCAGGCCCGGGTGTCCCGGGGCTGGACGTAGGGTTCCTCGTCCTGGGGCAGCCCGCCGGCGACGGCGCGCTGCCGGGCCAGCTCGGCGTCGAACTCCAGGCCGAGCAGGATCGCGATGTTGCTGATCCACAGCCACACCAGGAAGACGATCACTCCCGCGAGCGTGCCGTAGGTCTTGTTGTACGAGCCGAAGTTGGCCACGTAGAAGGCGAAGCCCGCTGAGGCGACCAGCCACATGACCAGCGCCAGCACGCTCCCGGGCGTGACCCACCGCAAGCCGCGGCCCCGGACGTTCGGCGTCGCCCAGTACAGCAGGGCGATCATGATCGTGACCAGCACCACCAGCACGGGCCACTTCGCGATGGACCACACGTTCAGCGCCGTGTCCCCGATACCCAGCGCGGCGCCGGCCTGACGGGCCAGACCGCCGGTGAACACGACGATCAGCGCGCTGGCGACCGCGAGTACCAGAAGCACCACCGTCACCCCCACCCGCAGCGGCAGCACCTTCCACACCGGCCGCCCCTCAGGTATGTCGTACACCGCGTTGGCACTGCGGATGAAGGCGGCGGTGTAACCGGAGGCCGACCACACCGCCAGCACGAGACCGACGACCGCCATGAGCGAGCCGACGCCGCCCCGGCCCTGCAACTGCTGCACCGCGTCGCTGATGATGTCCCGGGCCGACCCCGGCGCCACCTTCCGGAGGTTGTCCAGCACCTCGTCGGTCGCCGACTTCCCGGCCAGCCCCAGGAGCGACACCAGCACCAGGAGAGCCGGGAACAGCGACAGCACGCCGTAATACGTCAGTGCCGCTGCCCGGTCCGTCAGCTCGTCGTCCTTGAACTCCCGCAGCGTGCCCTTCAGCACGGCCGACCAGGACCGCTTCGGCAACTTCCCCGGCCCGTCCGGCGCCCGCCGCTCCACCCGCTCGTCCGGCCCCACGGTCTGCTCACGCCCGGACTCCGGCGACGTGGCGTCGTCGGAGCCAGATTTCGATGTTCCTGCCATGACACCGGAGTAACCGCGACGGGCCACTCCATTCATCGACCGGGCCGGCAAACGGAATTGGGGTGGTGCGCGGACGCACCGGACGTGGGACGGCCCGGATCAGCGGTCGGCGTCGGCGCGGCGTGAGGTGCACGTGCGCCGGTTGCCGTACCGGCGGGCCAGCGCGTGGAAGGCCTCCTTCGGTTCCCAGTGCCAGCCGTACTCCGGATGACCGGGGCGATTCTGGACGGTCCTGGTGATGGCGTAGGAGGCCATGTCGAGGTCGTAGCGGGGGTTGTCGGCGCGGTGCGGGGCATCCGGAGTGACGAACTCGAAGGCCATCGCCGCGTACAGTCCCATCGTCTCGAAGGCGTCGAGGAGCGCGGTGACGTAGTCGGCCTGGGTGCGTTCACTGCGGACCAGGTGGCCCTTGATCTCCTCGGGGTCCTTGTCGTGGTCGACGACGTCCCATCCCATGCCGCCGGTGTCCGGGGCCCCCACGTACGCGCACGTGCCGAACTCGGTGATGGCCAGCGGCTTGCCCCACCGCAGGTGGCGGCGCAGTTCCTGCACGTGGCCGGCCGGGCGCGGGAAGGAGGAGTAGTAGTCGATGCCGACGACGTCGAACAGGGACCAGTCGACCTGGTCGTCCTGTGCGGCGGCGTAGGACAGCCGGCCGTGGAAGACCGAGCGGCCGGTCTTGGCCGCCCGGGCCGTGAAGGCGTCCAGGCGCCGCTGCATGGCCACGGGGTCGTAGGTCCCGTTCATGAGGTTGCGTACCCGCTCCAGGACCGTCTCCCCCGGCACGATGCCGGGCACGAACAGCCAGAACTCGCAGCCCACGCTGAAGTCGACGCTCGCGCCCTGTCCGCGCAGCCGCTGCGCGACCCGGCCGGTCTCCGCGAGGTGCTCGAGGATGTCCCGTGCCGGGACGTCGCCCAGCGTGGGCTGCAGCCAGATGTGCAGGCCGTGTTCGGCTGCCTCGGCCGCGGTCGCCGCGAGGCGTTCCACGCCGTCGCCCGTGACGTCGACCGTGTCGGCGTGCAGGTCGCGGCGGATGGCGCGGAGGTCGGCCCGCATCCGCTCGGCGTTCCACCCGGTGGCCGGGCTCTCGCCCTCCCCCACGGTGTAGACGACACCCCTGCGCCGCAGCCCGCGTCGCCGCTCCGTGGCGTGTGCCCGTGCCGCCGGCCCGAGCGCGGCCGCGGCGCCGAGCGCCGCCGTCCCGGCCAGGAACCCGGCCCGACTGATCCGATTCGTCTGCTCCATGCCCCCACCGTGCTGGAGCGGGGTGGCGGGCGCAGTCGGCCGATGGTCTGGATCCGCGCGACGAAGGTCGGTGAAGGGGGCGGTGACTCCGGTCGCTTCGGCGCCGGGCACGCGTCCGAAGGACATCGCCCATCGTACGTCCCGCCCCGGCCCAGGCCCCCGTCGCCACCGCCACCGCCACCACCTCAGCCACCGCCGCCACCTCAGCCTCAGCCGAGCCGCAGCCTCAGCCTCAGCCGCAGCCGCAGCCGCAGCCGCAGGATCAGATACAGATTCAGGCGACCGTGGCCTGCCCGTACGGCACCAGTCGTACCGGACCCACGAGACCGTAGTCCTGCCGGGCGACGGCGCCGAAGACCGCCGGCTGGGCGACCCGGAGTCGGTTGACGAGGGGGATCGCCACCTCCACCTCGATCACGTTGCGGCCGCGCCGGAGCAGGGAACCGACGTCGACGACCTGGCGGAGACGGTCGAGCGGCGGGGCGCCGATACCGTTGACGGTGACGCGGGCGGTGTCGGAGACCTGGCCGAGTTCCAGGTGGGCGCCGTGGGAGGAGGTCCAGTCGGGCGGCAGGTCGACGGCCGTCCGGTAGCGGCCGATGCCCGCGGAGTCCGCCAGTTCGGGGATCCGCGACCAGGGCAGCAGAGCGTCGAGGGTCAGCGTGCGGTGCACGTGTTCGGTCCGGGTCGGGGAGGATCCGGGGCGCCAGTCGTCGACGTCCAGCTGCCAGTGGCCCGGGGTGATGGGGGCGGGTACGGACGGGATGACCGTGGTGACCGTACGGCCCGAGGACAGTCGTGTCGTACAGGTGCCCGCCTCGTTCGAACGGACCGTCAGAGTCCGTCCGCTGAACAGCACTTCGGACGCTTCCGTGGCGACGACGTGCGGCCGCGCGCCGTTCCGGTCGCCGAAGAGGCCCGGACGCCCCAGGGCGACGATCATCACCTGACCGGGCCGAAGGGCGACCCGCAGGGTGACCTCGCCGTCCTCCTCGGTGTACCGGGCGATCCGGGTGGCCTCGCCCGTCCACGGGTCCAGCAGATAGGGGATCGTCGTCCCGCCCCGGCTCCGGCGGGTGTGGCGCAGCGTCACCTCGTGGTCGATGGCGGCCACGGCCGGTTTGACCGTCTCCGCGTGCTTGCCGTTGCAGAGGTAGTAGAAGTCGGCGTCGTGGGTGACGCGGTGGGCGTTCAGGAGGGTGGAGGCGGTGGCGTGGCGTACGTCCGGGGTGATTCCCAGCCCGGTGAGGGCGTCGCCCACGGCGGCCTTGTCGGTGATCCGGGTGACGTGGGGCAGGGCGAGCAGACGGGTGAGGAGCTCGCGCAGCCGGTCGGTCTCGCCGTCGTCGGGGACGCCCGGGGTGAGCGGCTGGTCGAAGGCGCCCAGCAGGACGACCGGCAGCCCCGCCTCGGCCAGGGTCAGCAGCCGGCGGGCGTCGGCCGTGGCGAGAGTGGGGGTGGAGGAGTAGAAGAAGTCCCCCTCGACGAACAGGGCCTTGTAGGCCGGTCCGTTCGGGGCGAGCCGGCCGCCCGAGACGGTGGCGTTCGGCAGATCGAGCAGCGGACCGCTGAGGAACTGGTGGGACCAGCCGAGCGGCACGCCGGTCGCGGTGAACCAGGACGCGCCGATCCCGGTGGCGGCGTAACCGGTCTGCCGGAAGACGGCGACGTCGGCGCGGGCGGTACCGGCCTGCAGCACGCCGTGCACACGGCCGAGGTAGGTGGCGATGTCCGCCACGTGCTGCCAGCTGGGCTGCCGGGGTCCCCACGACTCGCCGTACCCCGGGCCGCCGTTGTAGGGGCTGAAGGCGGCGAAGCCGGGCCAGCTCACGCCGGGTGCGGTGGCGTAGGAGAAGCCGTGGACGACGGTCTGGTTGACGCCCGCCGCGTAGGCGCCGCCCATGGTGCGCAGGAAACGGTCCCAGGTGGTGCTGTACGCGCTGCCGTTGTAGGCGCCCGCCTCACAGGACAGCACCCTGTGGCCCGCCATGTCACGGCCGCCGGCGAGGCAGCGGAAGTCGTCGAGGTTCTTGAAGCCCAGGGATTCGCCCTCGGGGAGGTCGAGGAGCGCCGCGGACTCGATCGCGTCGGTCTGGAGGCCGTAGGGCTGGGCACGCAGACTCATGCCGAGGGAGTGGGCCCAGTCCCGCAGCGCGCTTACGTGGTGACGGTTGAACAGTTCCGAGAAGGTCTCCCAGAAGTCGTGTCTGATCTGCCGGGTCAGCTGCGCCTCGAAGGCGAACACCTGGTTGCCGCCGCTCAGGATCAGGGCCGGCAGGTAGGGCAGCAGGGGCCGGCCGGTGTGCTTGGCGAAGGCGTCCGGCAGGGTGGGTGTCCAGGTCAGGCCGTCCGTCTCGAGTTCCACGGAGTCCTCGAAGAAGGCGCCGCCCGCCGCCTTCAAGAGGCTGCGCAGGGTGGGGGTCAGCAGCTGCCGCTCCCAGAGTTCGGTGACGGCCGCGGTGCCCGCCGGGTCGAGGTGGTCGACCACGTAGGCGGCGGGCGCCGAGTGCGGCCCCGACTCGGGCTGTTGACCGCTGCCACGCGTCCAGTAGGAGATCAACACCCACTCCCCTGCCTCGGGCGCCGTCCAGGTCAGGGTGCCGTCCTCGGTGACGGTGGAGGTGAGGTCGAGGACGCTGGCCGGATCGAGGCCGGTCTCCTTGCGCGTGGCGTACGCGGGCTCGACGCGGGCGGCCTGCACGGCGAGGAGCCGCTGCCGGGTCACCCCTGCGGCGGGCGCGTGCACGGGCGGTGGCACCGGTCCCCGGAAGGTGGCTCCGCCGGTCAACGAGGCGCGGCCGTGGACGAGTTCCTTGGCTGCCGCCTCGTCGTCGGGGGTGACGCCGGGTACCGCGACGGGCCAGCTCGGGCCGAGGGTGAGGTCGATGGTGAGACCCCGTCTCGCGGCGCGGCGCAGCGCGGCCTCGACGCCGTCGCGCCACGGTCTGCTGCCCCAGCCGTGGTGCGCGGTGTCCAGGACCGACTTGTCCTTCACGCTGTGGTGGACGGCGGCGATCTCGGCTCCGCCGAATCCCGCGTCCGCGATCTGGTCGATCTCGCGTGCGATCTCGTCGGCGTTCACCAGACCGTCCGGCCACCACCAGCGGAACCTGGGTCGCACCTGGCGGGCGGGAACGGCGAACCAGTCGGCGGTGGCTCCCAGTACGCCGGCGGCGGACGGCGCCGCCGCGGCGGGCGTCCCGGACCCCAGGGCCACACCGATCCCGGCCGTGATGCCCACCGTCGCCCCCGCGGCGAGGACCGCCCGTCGTGACATTCCGTCGGCCTGCTCGACCGGTTCCCGCATGAGCGCTCCCAGGTGATCGTTCTCGGTCTGAATCGTTTCAATGCAACTCGACGCGGGAACGCTAAGCCTCGGGCCGGAGCAAGGTCAAGATGTCGGACGGATCAAGTCGGGTGAAGGAAATGGATGGTGAGGCAGGGTCAAGCCGATCCCGCGCAACCGCGGTTCTCGGCCCCGCGTCCGACGACGGGCGGGGGATCACGGTGGATCGCGGTGGTCACGGAAGCGATCAGCGGTCCTGAAACGGCCCGGCCCCCGGTGCGTTCACACACCGGGGGCCGACCTGCTGACCGCGACCTGGAAGGGTCAGATCCGGCCGCCCGTGAGCCGGGTGAGAGGACCGTGCGCCTGCCGGGCGGACCGACGGCCCACGGCGTACGAGGCGGCGGTCAGCGCGGACACCCCGGCACCCACACCGGCGGCGATCAGCTTCCGGTTCGCGATGACCGTCCAAGCCGTCTTGGCGGTCGCGGCGACCTGGCCCGACGTCGCGACGATCGCCTGGCGGCTCGCCTCGACGCCCCGCGAGGCGCTCTGCGCGGCACTCTGCACGGCACCGGTCGTCACCTCGGCCGAGCGCTGGACGCCGGCCCTGGTGGCCGAGGCGGCGCCGTCCGTCTTCGTCGCGGCGTTCTTCGCCGCCCGGGCCGCCGGAGCGGTCGCCTTGTCCGCGGTGTGCCGGGCCTTGGACGCGGTCACCCGCTCGGCTGCGGACTCTTCATTCGTCTTCCTGTTCGGTTCACTCATGGACAACGCGTTGCCGCTCACCGCGACGGCAAACCCGTTCGGCCGGGCAACGTGGACGAATGAGCCCTCTGAACGAGATCGGCGATCAATTGCCCACCGGTCACGGTCGGGTCGTCCTTGTGCGCCTCCCATCGTCCGAACGTCTCCGCGGCCGCCTCGGCGAACACGGGAGGTACGCCCACTCCTTGGCAGGCCCGGGCGACTCAGGCATCTCCCGCTCCCAGCGCCATGCCGGCGGCCGGCCTCTGCCCGTGCCGTCAACCGGTCGGCCCGGACGGGTGCGACAGCGGGCGGCCCGGCTGCCCGGGCGGCGGAAGCGCGATCACGGCGGGGTGGAGACCTCCTTCCTCGGCATCGCCGAACTGGCCGCACTGGCCGCACTGGCCGATCCGGCCGATCCGGGCGAACCGGGCTGACCGGGCGGACCGGGCGGACCGGGCGGACCGGGCGGACCGACCGGGCTGCCGGAAGGTCCCTCCGCCGTCGTCGTGATCGATGTGGTGCGGGCTTTCACCACGACTGCCTGGGCTTTCGCCCGGGGCGCCCAACAGGTCGTGCCGGCCAGGTCGTTGGCGGGCGCCCTCGCTCTGAAGGCCCGTCACCCCGACTGGGTGTCGGTGAAGACGGCCCGCCCGCGCCCGGCTTCGACACGGTCAGCTCCCCCGGCCGCCTGCGCTCACTCGACCTCCGGCCGCACCCTGCTGCTGAAGACCACGAACGGCACGGCCGGGGCCCTGGCCGCCCGGAACGCCCCGCTGGTGCTGTGCGCCGGCTTCACCGTGGCCGCGGCGACCGCCCGCGCGCTCGCGGCACACCGAGTGCGGCGGGTGACCTTCGTGATCACCGGTGACGAAGGGCTGGCCGAGGAGGACCTGGCCTGTGCCCAGTACATCGCCGGTCTGGCCGCCGGTTCGGCTCCCGACGCCGAGCGCTGCCTCCGGCGCGCGGCCCGTCCGGCCCGTGCCGCCGAGATGACCGAGGGCCTGCGGCACGGGTACCCGGGCCTCCACCCGGACGACGTCCCGCTCTGCCTGGAAGCCGACCGATTCCCGTTCGCCATGAGAGCCACTCCGGCCAGCCCCGGAGGAGCCGGAGGAGGAGCCGGAGGAGGAGCCGGAGGAGGAGCCGGAGGAGGAGCCGGAGGAGGAGCCGGAGAAACCGGAGCACATGCTCCTCCGGCCGCATCATGTGTGACCATCGCTCGGGCGTGTGTCAGACGCCGCCACCCGGGACCGAGCCGCCCTTGAGGCGTTCCAGGTCCGAGGGGCGGACCTGGATCACCACGATCGCGATCAGGGCAGCCAGGACGGTGAAGATCGCCGCCATGACGAAGGATGCCGAGACACCGGCGGTGAGCACCTCGTCGGACCACGGGGCGGGAAGTTGGCCGGTTCGCTGGAAGCGCAGGCGTTCGACGGGGGTCGCCTGGGCCAGGAAGTCGGGGACCTGCTTGGCCGCCTCGTTGCGGCTGGCCGTGCCGTACATCGTGACCAGGATGGACAGCCCGAGCGAACCACCCACCTGCTGGGTGGCGTTGAGGAGTCCGGAGGCCGCGCCGGTCTCCAGCGGGGACACGTTGGAGAGCGCCATCAGCGTGAGGGAGACGAACTCCATGCCCATACCCAGGCTGAAGACGAGCATCGGGCCGAGGACACTGCCCGCGTAGGTGGAGTCCACGTCGGTCAGGGTCAGCCAGGACAGCCCGCCCGCCGCGAGGAGCGCGCCCACCACCATGAAGGGCTTGGGGCCGAACGTGGGAAGGAACCGTGAGGCCAGTCCGGCGCCGACCGCGATGACCGCGCTGACCGGCAGAAAGGCGAAGCCGGCCGCGAGCGGGCTGAAGCCGAGCACGTTCTGCACGAAGAGCGTGAGGAAGAAGAACATGCCGAAGATCGCCGCGGCCAGACACAGCATGATGCCGTACGTGCCCGCCCGGTTGCGGTCGGCGAACATGTGCAGCGGCGTGATCGGTTGCCGGGAGCGCCGCTCGACCATGATGAACACCGCGAGGACGACGACGGCCGCGACGAACGAGGCGATGGTGAGCGTGTCCCGCCACCCTTCCTGCGCGGCTCTGATGAACCCGTACACCAGCAGCACCATGCCCACGGTCGAGGTCAGCGCGCCGGCGATGTCGAAGTGGCCGGGGTGGCGTTCGGATTCCTGGATGAAGCGGGGCGTGGCGAGGGCGATGAGCAGTCCGATGGGAACGTTGACGAACAGCACCCATCGCCAGTTCAGGTACTCGACGAGGATGCCGCCCGCGAGCAGACCGATGGCCCCGCCGCCCGCCGAGACGGCGGCGAAGACGCCGAACGCCCGGTTGCGCTCGGGCCCTTCCCGGAACGTGGTGCTGACCAGGGAGAGGGCGGTCGGGGACGCGATGGCGCCGCCGACGCCCTGCAGGGCGCGTGCGGCGAGGAGTTGGGCCTCGTTCTGGGCGAGTCCGCCGAGCAGGGAGGCGAGCACGAAGAGCAGCACTCCGAAGACGAACACCCGCCGTCTGCCGAGGATGTCGCCGACCCGGCCGCCGAGCAGCAGAAGGCCGCCGAAGGTGAGGGTGTAGGCGTTGACCACCCACGCCAGGCTGGTGGTGGAGAAGTCCAGGGAGCGCTGGATGTCCGGCAGCGCGATGTTCACGATGGTGATGTCCAGGACCACCATCAGTTGGCACGACGCGATGACCAACAGCGCCATGGCCTTGTTCCCACCATCCTGTCGGGCGGTGGTTCGGGGCGCTGAGGTCGGCTGCGGAAGGCTGCTCATGACGTGTCGCCCGCTCGGGAGCGGGCCCTGGGAGAGGTCAGTGGACGAGGCGTCCACTGTCGGGTCCACCGTTAGACGCTACGCCCGTGGCCGGACCGTCACCACTCGAGCAGTGCGGGCCGGTGCGCGGCGGCGGATGACCGTGCCGTGCCAGGACTCCCCCGTCGTCCTGGCACGGCCCCGGGCGTCGCGGCTGTGCGCCGCGGTGATCACCAGGATGCGGGAGCGGAGGACGGCGTGTCGTTGGCGGACGGTCCACATCTGCTTGGCGATGCGTCCACCGACGCGGCCGGGGAGGAGACGTTCCGCGCCAGCGCCTGTTCGCGCAGTGCGCTGGGCGGATGGCCGTAGGCGGTGCGGAACGCCCGGGTGAACTCGGCGGCGCGGGGGAAGCCCCAGCGGGCGCCGACGGCGTGGATGGGCAGGTCGCGCAGCCGGGGGTCGGCGAGGTCGCGATGGGCGTTCGTCAGTCGCTGTTCGCGGATGTAGGAGGCGACGGTGAGGCCTTCGGCCTGGAAGAGGCGGTACAGGTAGCTGCGGGAGACGTGGTGCGCGGCGGCGATCGCGGCGGGCGTCAGGTCCGGGTCGGCCAGGTGACGGCGGACGAACGTCTTGATGTGGAGGGTGAGGGTTCGGTCGCGGGTCTCGGGCGGGAGCCGGAGGTCGGCGTCCACGGCGTGTCCGAAGACGGCCGTGACCAGGTCCGTGGCGACCGTGCCCAGCCGGGGCCCGTCCGAGGGCTGGTAGGAGGCGGTGTCCGCGACGAGTTGGAGGAGGAACTGCGCCAGCAGTGCGCCGACGCCCTCGCGGCCCGATACGCGGCGCCCGATGACCTGGTCGGCGCGGTGTCCGGGCACTGCCACCAGGGATCGCGGGAGCTCGACGGCGACGAGGGTGACCGGGTCGGGGCCGGTGACGATCTCGTAGGACCGGGAGGAGGAGTTGGTGTGGAAGTCGTTGATCCGGTAGGCCGCCCGGTGTCTGCCCCAGTCGGCCGCTCCCTCGCCCTTCAGCAGGAGGGACAGGTGGTAACTCTCGGGGTCGGACTGGCGGATGAGTTTCGGTGTGCGGCGGAAGACCAGGTGGTCGAAGGTCGCCGACCACATCACGACGTCACCGAGTTCGATCACCCGCTGGTGGCCGTGGTAGTCGGCGATGTGGTCGCTGGCCAGCTGCATGGGCGCGTGGGTGCGGCCCATGCGCTCCGCCCACGCCTCGAACCGGGCGCCCACCGGCAGGTCCGTGGTGCGGAAGACCGACTCGTGCAACACGGACGTAGTCAACCACACCGGTACCACAGCCCTGTGGGCAGCGGTCGGGTCAGCCCAGGTGGGCGGTGTCGACGGTGACGGAGTCGGTCTCGGAGGCGGTGACGGTGATGTAGCCGGGATCGCCGTTGCGGTCGAGGTAGCACATGGCGTAACCGACGGAGACCGCCGCCTCCCGTACCGGGCTCTCGGCGACTGCCTTCCGGCAGCCCTCCGCCGTGGGCACCCCGGACGAACCCCAGGTGGCCAGTTTGCCGTTGGTGGACATCAGAAAGCCGCCCTGGAGGTAGAGGGCGTCGGTGCCGGCATCGGCGACCACGGGCGGTGTGGGGGTGAAGTCGTAGCCCTTGGGGGCTTTCTGACCCTCCGACCGCTCCATGACGAAGCCGCGCAGCAGGGTGGTCGAGGGCGAGGACGTCGAGTCGGGCAGAGCCGCACTGACCGCCGCGCCGCCTCCCCCGACCACCGCCACGGCGGTGACCGCGGCGATCAGCGGATGGGCGTACGCCATGCTGATCAGGGGCCCGATCACCGGGATCGAGAACTTCAACTGGGTGTTCTTCTGGGTGATCCTGGCGCTGCCGCTCGCGGTCGCCGTCTGGTTCGAGGAGTGGTGGGTGCCGGGCGGGGGCGGCACGGAGGCGTCGTCGCGGGAGCCGTGGTCGCGGGAGTCGTCGTCGCGGGAGCCTTGGTCGCGGGAGCCTTGGTCGCCGAGTCGGGCTCCGCGCGTGCGGTCGGTGTTCATGGCTCGGGACGCTAGCGACAGGCAACTCCGCGGTCTTGTTTTGTCAGAGATTGCCGCCAAAGGATCACTTACGGGCGTTCGCTGTGGTGCGTCTGATCACCGGTGTGAACGAAGTGAAGACTTCGGATTGCTACCGCCTTACTACTGGGCAGTCATATTACTGAAACGTAACCTACCGGCCGCTACCCGAGGTAACCCAACCCTCGCTACGGTCCTGACAGTTCGTCTAAGAGCGGTGCGGGGCAGCGGTGGACGACCGAGGCCCCGCGCCGCTCGGTCGTCACGGTCCGCAACCCCACCGGGCCGTCCGCCACCCGAGCCGCAGACGAAGGCTCGGCCTCCCACCTTTCCGGAGGTCCGCCATGCCCGCCCCCACCCGCCTGCTGGCCGCAGCCGTCACCGCTGCCGCCTGTCTCGGCGTCACCGCGGTACCCGCCGACGCGACCGTGCAGTCCGACGCCGTCGTCTCGCGCGGCGTCACCATACCCACGTTCTACAACCCGCCCGCCCCCCTTCCCGCGGCCGACGGCGCCCTGATCCGCTCCGAACCGCTGCCTCTGGCGCTGAGCCTGCCGGGCCTCCAGGGACCGCTGCCCGGCACGGCGACCCGCCTGATGTACAAGTCCACGGACTCGGCCGACCGCCCCATGGCGGTCACCGGCGCGTACATCGAACCGACGGCCCGCTGGACGGGCAGCGGACCGCGTCCGCTGGTCGCCGTGGCCCCCGGCACGATGGGCCAGGGCGACCAGTGCGCCGCCTCCCTCGGCCTCGAACACCCGCTCTCCGTCAACAGCCAGACGCTGTCCGTGGGTTACGAGGACCTGGCGATCTACCGGCTCCTCGCCCGGGGCATCGCCGTCGTGGTCACCGACTACACCGGACTGGGCGCGACCGACCGGCTGCACACCTACGTCAACCGGATCGACGAGGCGCACGCCGTCCTGGACGCCGTACGCGCCGCCCGTTCCCTCGACACCGCGTCGCTGACGGCCGGGTCCCGGGTGGCGCTGTACGGCTACAGCCAGGGCGGCGGGGCCACGGCGGCCGCCGCCGAACTCCAGCCCTCGTACGCCCCCGACGTCGCCCTCGCCGGGACCTACGCCGGGGCCCCGCCGGCCGACCTGGTCGCCGTCACCAAGGCCATCGACGGCAGCGACCTGGCCGGCGCGCTCGGCTGGTCGGTCAACGGCTTCCTGGAGTCCGATCCCGCCCTCGCGCCGATCGCCGAAGCCCACCTGAACGCGGTCGGCCGCGCCGCGCTCAAGGACCTCTCGACGATGTGCGTGGGCGACGCCCTGCTCTCCTACAACTCGGCGAACAGCACCGCCTGGACCACGGACGGGCGTTCCCTCAGCGACATCATCCAGTCCGAACCGGCTCTCAAGGCGTTCCTGGCCGACCAGCGCATCGGCACCCTCGAACCGACGTCCCCGGTGCGGGTGGCGACCGGCACCGCCGACGACCTGGTGCCGCACGCTCAGGCACGTGCCCTCGCCGTCGCGTGGTGCGCCAAGGGCGTCGACGTCACCTACAAGCCGGTGATCCTGCCGGGCCTCGGCCGGTCCCTGCTCAACCACGTCACACCCTTGCTCGTCGACCAGGGCGACGCGATCTCCTGGCTGACCGACCGGCTCGACGGCAGGCCTGCCACGTCCAACTGCGCCACTCTTCCGCTGCGGCCCTGACACGAGTCAACAGGCGGTGGCCGGTACGCGCAGTCCCGGCGTACCGGCCACCGCCGTGCCCCGGCCTGGGGCCCGGACCAGGCGCATGACGCAGTGTTCGGCTCGCAGTTCACGGTGCGGGCCACGTCGAGGTGCCGGGCCTGCCGGTGCCGGCGTCGCACCGGCCCGCCGGGCGGCCCGCGGCCGGGCCGTCGGGCGGCCGGACACGCACTCGTACCGCAGGTCGGGGCGCACCCCGGCCTCGGGCCGGTCGGCGACCGCCACTACGGCCCCCCGGCCCACCAGGACCTTCTCACGTCGTCGACGGGTTTCCCGTCGGGGGCCAGGAACGGTGAGCGGTCACCGGACACCCGGGCCGGTTCACGGTCCTTCGGACAGCCTCAGGCGGGCGACGATCCGTTTGCCGACCGGTTCCCGTGCCACTTCGAGGTCGTCCGCGACGGCCCGCACGATCTCCAGGCCGTGCTGGCCCACCCGCGTCGGATCCGGTGCGCGTGGCACCGGCAGCACCGGATCGCTGTCCCAGACGATGATCTCCACCGCGGCCCCGACGATGCGCAGCTGAAGCAGGACCGGCCCGGGAGCGTATCTGAGCGCGTTGGTGACCAGCTCGCTCACCACGAGCTGGGACAGATCCATCGCCCGCGCCGACACGGCCAGACCGTCCCGGCTCCGCACACGGCCCAGGAAGTCGCCGGTGAGCCGGCGCGCCCGGGCGATACAGCCGTCTTTCCCATCCAGCGCCACCATCGTCCCGGCAGGGTCCCCGCCGGGGACGGAGGAACCCTCACCGGGCGGGACAGGTGTCATCCGGACCGCCTTCGCTACCCCGTTCATATCGGCGCGACTACCCACGAACCGACCCCGTACGCCCCAGCCGTACCACTCACCCTTCAGCACGGCACCGGCCGGCGCGGCAAGGGCGTGGGAGGGCCTGGTGATCCTCGCCGTGATGTTCCTCGGCACCGCCGTCCACCGGGCCGAGAACGGCCGGAGCAGCTGGTGCCGCGTGGCCGGTGTGGCCGCCGTCGTGCTCGTCTGCGGGCTGGGCAGCGCGTACGGGCACGGCGACGGCTCCCACTTCACCCGGCGCGGCTGGATCCTGGCCTTCCTGATGGCCGTGCTCACCTTCGGCGCCGGGCTTGCGTCGCGCCACCACCGGCGCGTACCGCGCGCGCTGACCGCGCTGGGAACGATCAGCTACTCGGTCTACCTGGTCCATCCGGTGCTGCTGGCGGTGACCGACGGCACGGTCGGCCGGGGGCTACGCGACGATCCCGCGCTGGAAGTGGCGTTCTTCGCCGTGCTGCTGCCGCTGTGCGCGCTGACCCATCGGTACGTCGAGGTACCGGGTCGGGCATGGGGCCGCAGGCCGGCGCGCCGCGTCCGGCAGGGATCGCCGAGGGGCACTCAGCCGATGTGGTAACTGTCGCCGTACACCTTCCAGTTCAGGGGCGGCTCGAGGTCGAGGTTTCCCTTGCGCAGGAACACCCGCTGGGCGGTGTCGACCCGGCTGGTGTCGCTGTGTGCCTCCTCCTGCTTCATGGCCCAGACCCGGGCGTCGAGGAAGGCGTTCAGATACGTCGTCTCGTCGCCGCCCTGGGCCGGCGGCTTCGCCTTGGTCAGCGCACGCTTGCGGATGTTGCGGAAGCTGGTGGGGTCGGTTCCGTCGCCGTGCATGACGATGGCGTCGTAGTAGGCGAACTGCCCGAGGGCGCGCAGGCCGTCCGTCTTGCCCTGTTTGACGGCGGGGTCGAAGTAGACGCGGTCGCGCTCGTCGTTCTGGGCCTGCTGGAACGCCGTGTCCTGGGCGGCCTTGCGCCAGTCCTTCGGGTAGTTCGGGTCGAGACCGGCATGCGAGTCGGAGCCGTCGACCGCGCGCAGGGCGGGCAGGTACCTGGCGAGGACGTTGCCGGGCTTGCGGTCGCTGTAGAGCTGTACGAGGTCGAGCATGTCGTGGGTGCCGGAGCAGAATCCGATGATGCCGGCGGTGTAGCCGCGGCCGTCGCCGATGTCCTCGATGTACTGGTACTGGGCCTTCCAGTCGAGCGAGGAGTTCTCCGCGCTCGACACCAGCTTCATGGCGATCTCCTTCTTCGCCGGGTCGTCGAGACCCGTCGCGGCGGTGGCCGCGGCCGCCCGGTGGGCGTCGAGGAGCGGCGCGACCGCCAGGGCGCCGGTGAGGGCGAGGAAGAGGCGACGGGAGGTGGGGGCGGGGCCGTCGACCGGCCGGGACATGTGCACCACAGTGGCTCCAGATGGGGAGTGGGGGGTGGAATGGCTCTGCACTGCAACTGACAGGAAAGTTTCCTATCAAGCTCGAACGCCAGAAGTAACCCCATCGGAGCCATGTTCGTACGATCGAACAAACGGACGCGGCAAGGGCGGCGGCCTACAGGCCTGTGAGCCCTCCGACGCGAATCCAGTTCCTGCAGGAGTCCCTATAGTTTATTTAGACTGATAGAGTTCGACTATGCCCCGTCGCGCTCTCGACAACCCGTTCGTTCTGGCAGTGCTGGGTCTCTTGCTCGAACAGCCCTCACACCCGCACCAGATGCTTGCCGAGCTGCGGAAACGCAGCGACAACCACGCGGCCGCGATCACGCGGGGCACGCTCTACAACACCGTTGCCGCCCTGACCGAAGCGGGATGGATTGCCTCACAAGGCCGGCAGCGCTTGGGAAACCGTCCGGAGAGGACCGTCTACGCCCTCGCGGAAGAGGGGCGCGACGAACTCGTACGACGGCTGGACTTCCAGATCCGCAACCCGGAGCGCGAGTTCTCGCAGTTCCTGGGCGCGGTCACCTATCTCGGCGCCCTCGGGGTGAGCGGCGCCGTGGAGGCCCTGGTCGAGCGCGCCCAACGCCTCCGGCAACGCACGGCCGCCGACGAAGAACGCCTCGCGGAGGCCCTGGCGGCCGGCGTACCCCGCCTGCACGTCATCGAAGCCGAATACGCGTTGTGCCTCGCTCGCGCCGAGATGGCATGGATCGACTCGGTCATCGGCGACCTCCGCGCCGGCGCACTGACGTGGCCGACCGATTCGGCGACAACCCCCACCTCCCCGGTAACTCCGAACCGAAGGGAATCGAACGCGTGACACCGACAGCGCACGACGGCATGCTCTTCGGGATCTACCCGGGCGGAGTCGCCGGTGATGACACCGGGGGCCTGGCCGGCGGTGTGCCCGATGACCCGGCCCTCGTGTCGAGTGCACTCGACCGCCTCCAGGGCCGGTCAGGCCGTCCGTTCCTGGTACGCGCCTACATAGGCTTCGACGACGCCACCCGTCTCGGCGAGCCACACGCGACCGCGGCGCCGGCCGCCGCAGCCCAATACGCCGTCCGGGGGCGCCGCTTGGACCTGGTGGCGCAGTACCGGTCCGCGGCCGCGGACGTCGACGGCTACTGCGCCTTCCTGTGTGAGCTGGTCGAGCAGTACGGCGCGGTCACGAGCACGTTGCAAGTGACGGAAGAGCCCAACGTCACGTCGAACCCGACGCTGGACGGCTACTACCCGGCGGTGCGCGAGGCGCTCGTCCGTGGGGTTTCCGTCGTCAAAGCGCGAGCACGTGAACTCGGGTACACAGCCCTACGGGTCGGATTCAACACCACTCCTCTCTTCGGGCCGGCAACCTCCTTCGTCACCGACCTGACCAGCCTCGGGGGAGGAGACTTCATCGCCGATCTGGACTACGTGGGCCTGGACTTCTTCCCCGACGTCTTCCAACCCGTCGACGCGTCCGACCTCGCGCACGCTGTCGAGGGACTGCTACGGCATCACCGTGACTCGGTGCTGGCACCCGCCGGCCTGGGACACCTACCGCTGCACATCACCGAGCACGGTTGGCCCACCGGACCCGAACGCCACCCGCACCGGCAGGCCGACGTCGTCGAGACGGTGGTAAATGTGATCGCCGCCCAATCGGAGGAACTCCATCTGAGCGGCTACACGCATTTCGCGCTGCGAGATGCCGACAGCGCCCGAACGGGACTGTTCCATCGATTCGGGCTCACCACCGATGACTACTCCCCCAAGCCCTCCTTCGACACCATGAGGATGCTCGTCGAACGCTTCAGTGTCTGAAGGGAACGATGAGTGGGGGCAGGCTGTCCCCGGGCTGCCAACCCCGCACTCTCGCGAACGGCCCTCTCCCGGAGCATCCCGGCACCCCACGGAGGTCGGCCCCCGGTCCTCACCGACGACATGCTGCACACCGTGCTCCGCCGCCGCGCGAACGGCGAGACGCTAGAGCAGCCGGAGCATGAGGGTCGTCAGGAATCCGATGAGGCCGATATGGAAGATGACCATGTAGATCCACTGCGACACGGGCATGCGCCAGGAGGCCGCGTTGAGGATCTCCCACTCACTGACGGCGAAGGCGGCCAGCACCAGGAGAAGCACCTCCCAGAGCACGTTCCACCAGCCCGACGGGGTCGCCCCCGTCGTGCCGTCGAACGCGGCCGGGATGCGGGTCGCGCGGCCCAGCAGAAAGAGGCCGAACAGCAGCTTGTGCCAGCCATGACGGACCGTCGGCGCGGCCGTCGCCATCCGAGCGGCGGGTGTGGATCCTGTGGACATTCGCACATTTGATCACCCTCCCGGGATGGAAGCCATCGTTCCGGTCGCTGGGGCGCGGGTGATCGCACACCTCCGCCCCTCCGCCGATCCCTTGTGCGGAGATGTCATGTCCCTGGCTCTTCCGTGCGCAGGTTCGCTCAGGAAGCCGGCCCGGAAAGGTCGGCGTCGACGGGCCGTATCTGAAGCAGCACCGCGTACGGACCGCGGCTGGTTCAGGGAGCGCCCGGGGCGTCGCCCCGCCAGTCGAACCGGCGGCCGTCGGCGCCGCGTGGCCCGTACAGGGCACGGCCGCCGGGTCCGTACCGGCCTATCTCCGTGATCAGTGCCACCTCGCGCAGTTCGTGATCGGACCGGTCCGTGACGTCGAGCAGCAGTCCGTCCAGCGGGCCCCCCACCAGTTGCGCGTAAGCGCGCTCAGGGCGGGGGCCCGCGTCGTCGTGGTCGGCGCCGTAGACCCGGCCCCGCAAGAACTCAGCCTCGTCCATGACCAGCAGCCTGTCACCCACCACTGACAACGGCCCGTTGGGCGGTCTTCGGCCAAGACGCCGGCGAAAAAGCGTCATCCGGGGGCGATGGCCGACCCGACGGGTATCCACCCCTTACGCATCGTTGTGTATGGGGTGGGGGGGGCCGACCCTGATGGCACGCAGGCGGGAACGGGGGCCGGGCGGTGAGTCGGCGCGTGCCCGCAGACGCCGGGCCGTTCGTGAGCTGCGTGCCTCGGGCCGCGACGGCCCCCGGTTACGCGAGGTCCTGCCGGCCCTCGCCGCCTCGATCGTCCTCGTGTGCGCCGCACTCGGGGGACTCGCGCTGCTCTACCGCGCGTTCGGCGGGCCGGTCTGTGCGCTGTTCCTCGTGCCGCCCGTGGTGGCCGCCGCCGTCCTGCGCCGTCGGTCCCGGCGTCCCGCCCGGCGGCGGGGCGGGTACTACACCGCCCGGGAGCTGGCGGAGCTGGACATGCCCGAGCTGGTCGTCGCCGTGGCCCGGATGCTGCGGCGGGACGGCTGGCGGGTGCTGCCGCCACCGCGCCACGACACCCTCCATCTCGCCGCCCGTGACGGCCGCGGGCAGCTCCTCGACGTGGCCTTCCGTCCCGTGGCCGAGCCGCTGCCCGACGAGGAGTCGGCCTGTTCCTGCCGTGCTCGGACGCGTCCACGGGCGCATGCCGGTCCCCCGCTGCGGCTCGTCGTGCACCGGGGGACGTTCACGCACCGGGACGAGGTGTGGGCCTCGCGCGAGGGCCACACGTATCTGATCGACGGTCCCCGGCTGCTGCTGTGGGCGCGCGGCACGTCCTTGACCCAGCTCGCGGGCGGGATCGTCGCCCCGCCCGGACGTGGCTGAGGCCCGCCGGGCTCAGGCGTCCTGTCCCACCCTTCGCAGTCGGGCGCCGAGACGGGGACTGCCGCCGGGTGGCGGGGGCTCTCCACCCGGTCCACGTAGTCGGGAACCGTCATCCGGCGGTTCCCGAGGGGACCCCTCGGCCATCCCCTCCCGGACAGGCCGCCGCCCGGGTCTGGAGCGACCCGGGCGGCGGTGTCGAGCGGTCTGCCGTCAGGCAGTTGTGCCGTCACACGGTGGTGCGGTCACGCGGTGGGGCGGTCAGGCGGTGGGGCGGTCGGTGTCTGGTGCGGTCACGGCGTGAGCTGCCAGCGCTGGATGTATCCCACGTCGATCGACGCGCGGTCCTGGACGCGCAGCTTCCAGGTGCCGGTGAGGGGCTGGGCCGAGGCGTCGACGGTGAAGGTCTGGTCGACGTTGTCGGCGGAGCCGCCGCTGCGGTTGAGGAGCGAGTAGACGGTGCCGTCGGGGCCTACCAGGTCGACCGTCAGGTCACCGCGGTAGGTGTGGACGATGTTGACGTAGACCGAGGTGGTGGCGGAGGCGTTGCCGTCGCGTCCCGCGATGGTGATCGGGGACTCCACGGCGACGCCGTTGTCGGGGATGTCGACGCGGGTGGCGGTGGCGTAGACGTACGCGATCCGCCAGGTGAAGGTGTCCGTGACGGACGCGCCCGTGCTGTCGGTGACCTTGACGGCGACGTCACTGGTGCCGAGGGCGGTCGGCGTCCCGGAGATCAGACCGCTCGCACTGAGGGTCAGCCCGTCGGGCAGCCCGGTCGCCTCGTAGGTCAGGCCCGCGCCGGAGTTGGTGGTGTACGCGTCCACCTGAAGGTTGACCGCCTGGCCGACGCCGCTGGTCTGGTCGGCGATCGGGGCGACGTTGACGCCGAGGGCTATCCGGCTGCCGACGTTGATGGCGGCCCAGGCGTCGGCGACGGCGAGGTAGGTGGGGCTGTAGGCGCCGAACAGGTCGGTCGCGGCCGACAGCGTGGCGGTGCGGGCGGCGGCGTAGTCGGTCGACGAGGTCATGTAAGTCGTCAGCGCCCGGTACCAGACGGCGGCGGCGTTCTCGATGCCGATGCCGGTGACGGCCTGACCGTCGTAGGTCGGGCTGTCGTAGGCGACGCCGTTGACGGTCTTGGCGCCACTGCCCTCGGAGAGCAGGTAGAAGAAGTGGTTCGCGGGGCCCGAGGAGTAGTGGACGTCGACGCTGCCCAGGGTGGAGCTCCAGCTGTCGCGGGAGGAGCCGTCCCTGGAGGGCTTGTCCATGTATCGCAGCGGGGTGCCGTTGCCGTTGATGTCGATCTTCTCGCCGACGAGGTAGTCGCCGGGGTCGGCGGCGAGGTTCGAGTGGAACTCGACGGCGGCGGCGAAGATGTCGGAGGTCGCCTCGTTGAGACCGCCAGACTCGCCCGAGTAGGTCAGGTTGGCGGTGGCGGCGGTGACGCCGTGGCTCATCTCGTGGGCGGCCACGTCGAGGGCGGTCAGCGGGTGCGTGTTGCCCGAGCCGTCGCCGTAGGTCATGCAGAAGCAGCTGTCCTGCCAGAAGGCGTTGACGTAGCCGCTGCCGTAGTGCGCCCGGCTGTACGCGGCGACGCCGTCGTTGCGGATGCCGTTGCGGCCGTACACGTCCTTGTAGTAGTCCCAGGTGGCGGCGGCGCCGAAGGCCACGTCGACACCGGCGGTCTGGCGGTTGGACGGCAGTCCGTCGCCCCAGACATCGTTGTCGTCCGTGAAGAGGGTGCCGGTGCCGGACGTGCCCTGGTTGAGGTCGTACGTCTTGTGCCCGGCGCGGCCGCCGTCGGTGAGCTGGTACGTCGATCCCGACTGGGTGCTGCCGACGGGAACCGTGCCGACGTACTGGCCGGTGCCGGTGCCGGTGTGGACCTTCTCGGCGGCGAGGAGTTGCTTGCCCGTGGCCGCGTCGGTGACCACCTGGAGTTCGCTGGGCGTGCCGTCCCGCTGGACGCCCTCGACGACCGTCTCCCAGGCCAGGACGGGCTTGGCGGTGCCGGCCCAGACGACGAGGCGGGGCGCTCGTACGGTCCCGGTGCCGGCCACTTCGGCGCTCTTCGCGGACGCGAGAGCCCTGCCGGCGGCGTTGGCCGCGGAGAGCTTCGGGCTGAGGGACGGCAGCGTGAGGGTCGCCCCGCTCGCCCTGGAGACGGTGGTGCGGTTGCCCTTGAGGTGGACGACCATGTCGCCGCCGAGGACGGGCAGCCCGGCGTAGGTGCGCTCGTAGCGGGTGTGGGTGGTGCCGTCGGCGTCCTGGACGACGTCCTTCACGACGAGCTTCTCCTGGCCGCCGAGGGCGAGTTGCCTGGCGGTGGTGCCGGCCGCGGCCTGCGCGCTCTTGATCAGTGCGGTGCGGCGGGCCGGCGACAGGGGCGTATTGGCGGCTCCCTCGCGGGGCGTGGCGGTGATCCTGGACGGACCGGGGTCGGCCGGGGCCGCACCGGCGGTGCCGGCGGGGGCTCCCAGGGCGAGCAGGGTTCCGATGGTCGTCAGCGCGAGGGCGGTGGCGCGTCTGCGCCGGAGGGTGGGGCGGTGTCGCCGGGGCAACGTGTTCTCCTTCTGTGCGACGGTCGGCCCGGGGTGCGGGCCGAAGTGGGGGCGGACCGACGGGATGGGGCCGGTCCGGAGCGCTGCACGGGAGGCGGGTGGAAGGAGGTGGGGGGTGAGTGGGGGATGCCCCGCATGATGCGGGTGTGAAGGAATGGTGAACTTCGGCAGCAGCGTGGCACTGCGTGCACAGTTTTGTCATGGGAATGCCAAAACAACGGCTTGAAATGACCATGCCCGGTCGGGTATCCGGCCTGCTCGGCGCACGTTTTCAGCCGCGAGGGCGGCCCGCCTGCCCGAAAGGGGGAATGCGGGGATCCGGGCGCGAACCCCATGGCGCGGGCGGAGTTTCCCGGGACACGGCACAGCGCCTCCGCCTTGGTCACGGCCGCGCAGCACGGCATGAGCCGTTCGAGTGGTCTCCTGCCGGTTGTCGTCGTAGCGTCGTTAGAGAATCCCACCGGGGCGCGGCACCCAGACGGCTCCCGGTTCGGTCGGGCGGGAGCGGACATGCGACACACGACGAGAACAGCGGTCATGCTCTGTGCGGCGCTGGGCCTCACGGCGGCCGTCGGCTCGGCCTCGGCCGTGCCGGCCGCGTCACCGGCCACGGCGCGCGCGGCCGCGGTGCGGCAGACCACGAAACCCGTGCTGGTCGACTGCCTCTGGCACGCTCAGGTGCGGCCCGGTGACTTCATCCTGGCCTGCGGCGACGGCAACAGCCGGCTGGTCTCGCTGCACTGGGACAGCTGGGGCGCCGGCTCGGCACGGGCCACGGGAGTCAACGTCGTCAACGACTGCGATCCCTACTGCGCGGCGGGCCACTTCCACCCGTACGCCGTCGTCGTGAAGCTGGACCGGCCGCAGCCGTGGAAGAAGCACCCGCAGGTGCAGCACTACAGCCGGATCACCCTTACGTATCTCGGGGACCGGCCGGACCAGTTCGGGCGTGCGGTGACGTATCCGCTCTGGAACTGAGCCGATTCCAGGCGCGGGGCCCCGGCGACCCGGTCCCGGCCTCCTGTTTCGTACCGCTCGTTCCCAGCCGCTCGTTCCCGGCCGCTCGGTTCCCGGACCGTCCACCCCGTCCACCCCGACCACCTGACATCGCCGCCGTGTCCCACCCGCCCGACATGATCGAGGCATGACACGGCTACGGACACTGCTACGGACACGGCTACGGCTACGGCTACGGCTACGGTGGCGGCTCGGCGCCCGGGTTCTGGTCCCCCTGCTCCCCCTGCTCCCCCTGCTCCCCCTGGTGCCCTGCTCGTCCTCGCGGCCTGGTGCGCCGACCCGTCGAGCGGCCCCAGGACGGCCGGCGCGGCGACGGCCTCCGGCTCGGCGGGGGGCTTCTGCCCGCCGTCCGAGGACACCCGGGCGTTGCCGTCGCCGTGCACCACCCACGGCCGGGGCCAGCGGGTCGCCGAGAACCACGCCCACCGGGCTGGGCGGGCCCTGACGTAGGCGGTCGCGGCCCCGATCAGTCCATCAGGCCGGCCGCGACCGTCGCCCCCAGCTCCCAGCAGGCCGCCAGGTCCGCCTTGCCGGGTTCCCCGGTGACCGTGACCGGCTCTGCCGCCCGCCGCCAGTCCAGGCCCGTGGTGACGGTCTCGATGCCGCGTACCGCGCCGGTGACGTCGTTGCCGCCGTGCACGTAGTAGCCGAAGGGCCGGCCTCGGGTGGTGTCGAGGCAGGGGTAGTAGATCTGGTCGAAGAAGTGCTTGAGCGCGCCGGACATGTAGCCGAGATTGGCCGGGGTGCCCAGCAGGTAGGCGTCGGCGGCCAGCACGTCGGAGGCGGTCGCCGCGAGGGCGGCCCGCCGCTCGACACGGACGCCCTCGATGTCCGGCGCCGTCGCGCCCGAGACGACCGCTTCGAACAGCGCCTGGCAGTGGGGCGAGGGAGTGTGATGGACGATCAGCAGAGTGGCCACGGCACGAAACACTGCCCGCTCCCCCGGCCCGGCCGCAAGCGGCGACGCGGCCGGTCGCCCATGCTGCCGCCGGTCGCCACGCGCCGCCATCGGTCGCCACAAGCCTCGGCCGACCGCCATCCGCTGCCACGCACCGCCGCCGACCGCCATCCGCCGCCACCTGTCACCACGCACCGCCGCCGACCGCCACACGTCGCCGCCCGTCGCCACACGCCTCGGCCGACCGCCGTACGCCGCCACCGGACGGCGTGCCGCCGCGCCGCGGGTTCGCGACCCGGGTTCACGCCTGTTCCGCACGGCCTTCACGGCCTTCACGGCCTTCACGGCCTTCAGACCGGATCGGGTGCCAGGGTGACAGAACGGGCGAAGCCCGGTGACCGGAACTCGCGGCATGGCGAACCGACATGCCGGGTACCCGGAAGCACACGACACTCAGGGAGGACGAGGTGCTCACTCGGAGCTCGGTGATGGTGTGCGCGGCCGCGGCGCTGGCGCTGGCCGGCTGCTCCTCCGGGGGCGGGGACGACGGGAAGGCGGCGGAACCGACGGACGAGACCGTCGTCACGGTGACCGTGTCCGACCCCCCGACATCGCCCGCCCCGTCCGCTCCCTCCGCCTCCCCCTCCGCGTCGGTTCCGGCCACGGCGAGTCCGTCGCCGGTGCCCGTCACCGGGCCGGACCAGAGGCTGGTGGCCATGACGGTCAGCGGCGGCTTCGCCGGGGTGAACCGGCAGGTGGTCCTGCGGGGCGACGGCACGGTCCGGACCACCGACGGCGGCGGGTCCGCAGTGCGCCGCACGACCACGGCCCAGTTCACGACGCTGCGAACACTGCTCGGAGATCCGGCGCTGGCCGATGTCCCCGCGTTCTCCCTGGATGGCGGGGCGGCCGACCGGTTCCAGTACACGCTTCAGTTCGACGGCCGCACGGTGACGACGGACCGTTCCACCCACGAGCCCGCGCTCGACCGTCTCATCGGCGCCCTGGAGAAGTGGCTGCCGGCGAACTGACCTCGCGAAGCGGCCGGCGCCCCGCCCGCCGTATGTGACAGATGCGGTCCCACCTCTTGACGGCCCTCTTATGACTGCGTAGACATGTCAGCGCAGACATGACTGCGCAGTCATGCGGAGAACGTCTGGCAATATCGTTCGGACGTGCGGCCACCGGGAGAGACCATGACGCGAGGAACAGGGCGGGGCGGGAACTCCGCCGCGCCACGCAGCGTGGACGTGGCCCGCCTGGCCGGTGTCTCGCAGAAGACGGTCTCGCGGGTCTTCAACGACGAGCAGTACGTCTCCGCCGATGTACGCCGACGAGTCCTCGAAGCCGCCGAAGAGCTCGGCTACCGGCGCAACAACGCCGCCCGGGCGCTGGCCTCCGGACGGACCCGCTCCATCGGTGTGGTGACGCTGGGCACGGCCCTGTACGGCCCCGCCTCCCTGCTCATGGGGGTCGAGCGCGCCCTGCGGGACACGGGATACGCCCTCCGCGTGGTCAACACGGTGGAAGGTGACCCGGCGGGCATCGCAGGCGCGGTGGACTCGCTCCTCGACCAGGGCGTGGACGGCATCGTCATCTCCGAGCCGATCGACGAAGAGGGAGCCGACGGTGAGGTCGGCCTGCGCGTCGACGTGCCGGTCCTCGTCCTCGGCGCGCCGTCCCCCGTCGCCGCGCCCACGGTGCTGACCGCGGGCGACGGAGCCGACCTGATGGCCCGCATCGCCACCGAACACCTTCTGCAGCTCGGTCATATGACGGTTCATCACCTCGCCGGACCGCAGCGCTGGTACGCCGCCCGGGACCGGCTGGAAGGCTGGCGGTCGACGCTGGCCGCCCACGGCAAGGACGTGCCGCCGGTCGTCGAGGGCGACTGGTCGGCCGCGTCCGGATATGCCGCCGGACAGGAACTCGCCGCGGACGGCGCCGTCACGGCCGTGTTCGCCGCCAACGACGACATGGCGATCGGTCTGATCCACGCGCTGACGGAGGCGGGCCGGCGGGTGCCTCAGGACGTGAGCGTCGTCGGCTTCGACGACATCCCGGTCGCCGCCCATGTGACTCCTCCGCTGACCACGGTGCCGCAACCGTTCGACGCCGTGGCGCAGGAGGGCCTCAAACGTCTGGTGCACGCCATCGAGAAGCCGGACGCCGACCCCTTGCCGGCGAACGACCCACCGGTCGACCTCGTCGTCCGTTCCTCGACCGCGCCCCCACAGAACCGGACGACCCCGGCTCGTGGGCAGCGCACCGCCGCCGCCCGGTCCCGCGGCGCCGCGCACACTCCGCCGCACGCGAACGGAGGCCGCTCGACACCGCACTGAACAGCATGACCGGGCCGGCCGACCGCACTCCTGGCCGCGCGCGTGACCCGAAGACGAGCCGCTGCACCGTCCGTGCCACTCGCCATCGTCCCGTTGCCGGAGCCGCACCGGGCCGCCGCTGATCGCGGCAGGCCCCGAGCCGGGTCTCCGACCGTCGCAGTCCCCTCCCCCGCCTCGACCGCATCGGCGAGTCAGCCCCGGTCGTCGCGTTCACACCCTCCTTCACCATGCCTGAGCACGCCCTCGTCCGGCGTGCCGTGACCATCGCCTCCGGCGGGAGTTCGCCATGCCTCAGAACACCTTCACGTCCATGTCCGGCCGCTCCTCGATGAACCGCCGGCTGTTCCTCACCACGACGGGCGCCCTGTCGCTCGGCGCCGCCCTCACCGCCTGCGGCGGCAGCGACTCCGGCGGCTCGTCCGCGTCCTCCGAGCCGGTCGGCCAGGCCGACATCGACAAGGCGATGAAGACCCCGACCGAGCTGACGTTCTGGACGTGGGTCCCGAACATCGACAAGGAGGTCGCACTGTTCGAGGCGAAGTACCCGGCCATCAAGGTCAAGGTCGTCAACGCGGGTCAGGGCACCCCGCAGTACACCAAGCTGCGTACGGCGCTGAAGGCCGGCAGCGGCGCCCCGGACATGGTGCAGATCGAGTACCAGGCCATCCCGACCTTCACCATCACCGACAGCCTGCTCGACCTGCGGCCGTACGGCGCCTCCGCGCTCAAGTCCACCTTCGTGGACTGGACCTGGGGCCAGGTCGGCGGCGGCGACGGCGAGGTCTGGGCGATCCCCCAGGACACCGGCCCGATGGGCATGCTGTACCGCCAGGACATCTTCGACGAGCACGGCATCGACGTACCCAAGACCTGGGACGAGTTCGCCGCGGCGGCGCGCAAGCTCCACAAGGCCGACCCCGACGTCTATCTGACAAATTTGGCGGCCAATCAGGTCGCCGCCTGGCACGGCCTGTTGTGGCAGGCGGGCGCCAAGCCGTACGTCACCTCCGGCAAGAGCGACATCACCATCAGCGTCGACGACGCCACCTCCAGGAAGCTCGGCGAGTACTGGGGCGGGCTCGCCAAGGAGGGGGTCATCGGCGTCGAGCCCGACTTCACCGACTCCTGGTACGCGGCCCTCAACAAGGGCAAGTACGCCACCTGGATCACCGCCGCCTGGGGACCCGTCTTCCTCTCCGGCTCCGCCAAGGCCACCGCGGGCAAGTGGCGGGCGGCCCCACTGCCGCAATGGGACGCCGCCAGGCCCAGCTCGGGCAACTGGGGCGGCTCCACCACCGCCGTCATCCGCTCCACCAAGAACCCCATAGCGGCGGCGATGTTCGCGCAGTTCCTCAACACCGACCCCGCCAGCGCGAAGATGTTCGCCACCGAGCAGTTCTTCTTCCCGGCGACCAAGGCCCTGCTCTCCGACGCCGAGTTCGTCTCGGACGCGCCCTCGTTCTACGGCGGCCAGAAGGTCAACCAGGTCTTCGCCGACATCAGCTCCACGGTCAACTCCACTTTCCAGTGGCCCCCGTTCCTCGACCAGGCGGCGACCGACTGGACCGAGACGGTCGGCAAGTCCCTCGCCGACAAGTCCGACACCCTCCGCGCGCTCGGCACCTGGGAGTCACGGCTCACCTCGTACGCCAAGAACCAGGGCTTCACCGTCAAGGGGAGTTGAGATGAGCCGTCAACGGGCGGCGGGGCCGCTGTTCGTCGCACCGTTCATGGTGCTGTTCCTGCTCCTCCTCCTCGCCCCGCTCGGCTACGCCGCCTATCTCAGCCTGTTCCAGGAACGGCTCATCGGCGGTACGGCCTTCGTCGGGCTCGACAACTACGTCCAGGCCCTGAGTGATCCGCAGTTCCTGCACGGCATCGGACGCGTCGCACTGTTCTTCGTGATCCAGGTGCCCCTGATGCTGCTGCTGGCGCTGGTGTTCGCCCTGGCCCTCGACAGCGGGCTGCTCCGGCTCGCCCGTGTCATCCGGCTGGGCATCTTCGTCCCGTACGCCGTCCCGAGCGTGGTCGCCGCACTCATGTGGGGCTATCTGTACGGGCCGGACTTCGGCCCCTTCGCCCAGCTCGGCCGCGGCCTCGGCCTGCCCGTCCCGGACTTCCTCAGCGGCGGCTGGATGCTCGGCAGCCTGGCGAACATCGTGACCTGGGAGTTCGTCGGCTACAACATGATCATCCTGTACGCCGCCCTGCGCACCGTCCCCGAGGAGCTGTACGAGGCGGCCGCGGTGGACGGAGCCGGCGCCTGGCGGATCGCCTGGTCGATCAAACTGCCGGCCCTGCGCCCGGCGCTGATGCTCACCCTGCTGTTCTCGGTGATCGGCAGCTTCCAGCTGTTCAACGAGCCGAAGCTGCTGATGACCATCGCCCCGGACGTGATCAGCAGCTCCTACACCGCCAACCTCTACGCCTACACGCTCGCCTTCACCGGACAGCAGGTCAACTACGCGGCCACGGTGTCCTTCCTCCTCGGCCTCGTCATCGTGATCGCCTCCTACGCCGTCCTGCTCACCGCGAACCGCAGGAGGACAGCGTGACGACCACGACCCCCACGGCCACGACCGCCGAGCCGGTGCGGCCGGCCCCCGCCACTCCGCCGGGTCGCCGTCCACGCGGGGCCCGCCGCAGCACCCCGCTGACGATCGTCATGCTGGCCGCCCTGGCGTACTTCCTCCTGCCGCTGCTCTGGCTGCTGATCGCCTCGACCAAGAGCACCCAGGACCTGTTCAACAGCTTCGGCCTGTGGTTCTCGCACGCCCCGCAGCTGCTGACGAACATCAAGGAGACCTTCACCCAGGACGACGGCGTGTTCGTGCACTGGCTGCTCAACACGGTCATGTACGCGGGTGTCAGCGCGGTCGGGGCCGCGCTGCTCGCGGCCGCCGGCGGGTACGGGTTCGCGAAGTTCCGCTTCCGCGGCGACCGGACCGCCTTCAACCTGGTGCTCGGCGCCGTCATGGTCCCGACCACCGCGCTGGCGATCCCGACCTATCTGCTCTTCGCCAAGGCGGGCCTGGTCAACACCCCCTGGGCGGTCATCCTGCCCTCCCTGGTCAACCCCTTCGGCCTCTACCTCATGCGTGTCTACGCGCAGGACGCCGTCCCGGACAGCGTGCTGGAGGCCGCCCGCATCGACGGGGCCGGCGAAGCCCGGATCTTCTTCCGGATCGCGCTGCGGCTGCTGGCTCCCGGCCTGGTGACGGTCCTGCTGTTCACCCTGGTGGCGACCTGGAACAACTACTTCCTGCCGCTGATCATGCTGAACGACCCGGATCTGTACCCCGTCACGGTCGGGCTCTCCTCCTGGGCCGCGCAGGCGCAGAACGGCGGGGCGGGCTCCAGCAGCGACATGCTCGCCCTGGTGGTGACCGGCTCCCTCCTCTCGATCGTGCCGCTCGTCGTGGCGTTCCTGCTGCTCCAGCGGTACTGGCAGAGCGGCCTGGCCGCCGGCGGCGTCAAGCAGTGATCCCTTCCCCCCTTTGTTTCCCCGGAGGTTTCCTTCATGGCGGCTCTGCCTGCCCGCGTCCTCTTCGGCGCCGCGTACTACCACGAGTACCGGCCCCCGTACGGCACCGAACGGCCCGAGGAGCGCCTCAAGACCGACCTCGACCTGATGGCCGACGCGCATGTCACCGTCATCCGGGTCGGCGAGTCGGTGTGGTCGACCTGGGAGCCGGAGAACGGGCGGTTCGACCTCGACTGGCTTCAGCCGGTGCTCGACGGTGCCCATGAACGTGGTATCTCCGTGGTCCTCGGCACCCCGACGTACGCCGTCCCGCCGTGGCTTGCCCGGCAGTACCCGGAGATCACGGGCGAGCGGCGGACCGGTGAGCGCATCGGCTGGGGCGCCCGTCAGGAGGTCGACTTCACCCACCCCGCATTCCGGTTCCACGCCGAGCGGGTGATCCGCGCAGTCGTCGCCCGGTACGCCGAGCACCCCGCGGTCATCGGCTTCCAGGTCGACAACGAGCCGGGCCTGGAGCTCTTCCACAACCACGGCGTCTTCCAGCGCTTCGTGGACCATCTGCGCGAGACCTACGGCGACGTCGAGACCCTCAACCGCGAGTGGGGCCTCGTCTACTGGTCGCACCGCCTGTCGACGTGGGCCGATCTGTGGACGCCGGACGGCAACGCGCAGCCCCAGTACGACGTGGCCTGGCGGGCGTTCCAGGCCCGGCAGGTCACCGAGTTCATCGGCTGGCAGGCCGACGTCGTGCGCGAGTACGCCGACCCCGGGCAGTTCGTCACGACCTGCATCTCCTACACCCGCCCCGCGGTGGAGGACGACGAGCTGACCGATCGTCTCGACATCGCCTCCGGTAACCCGTACTACGGCATGCAGGACGGTCTGCTGCTGCCGGACCCGACGCCCGACGGCCATGAGCAGATCTGGAAGACCACCGGTGTCTGGGCGCTGTACCAGACCGCCGACTGGATGTTCTCCTCCCGCCAGGAGCCGTTCCTCGTCACCGAGACCAACGCCGGCTCCATCGGCTTCCCGTGGGACAACCGCCCCGCCTACGACGGTCAGTGGCGGCAGGCCGCCTGGGCGCTCGTCGCGCGCGGCGCCCGCATGATCGAGTACTGGCACTGGAACACCCTGCACTTCGGCGCCGAGACCTACTGGGGCGGTGTCCTCCCCCACACCGGACAGCCGGGCCGTACCTACGCCGAACTCGCGCGTCTGGGCGCGGAGTTCGAGACGGCAGGGGAACTCGTCGCCGGACTCGAACCGGACGCGGACATCACGATGGTGTACTCGACGCCGAGCAAGTGGCTGATGCAGAAGTACCCACCGCTGGCCAAGCCGGACGGCGAACCGGACCCGGCCGCCTACCACCGCTTCTTCGACCCCTTCTACCGGGGCGCGTTCGAGGCGGGCCGCCAGGTGCGCATCGTGCACGCCCGCCGGCTGCACGACCCGCGCGGTGAGCGGGAGGGGCTGTCGCCCGAGGAGGCCGTCCGCCGTCATCCCGTGCTCGTGGTACCGGCGTTGTACCTCGCGGCAGACTCGACGCTCGACTGGTTCGCGGCCTACGCCGAGGCCGGCGGCCATCTCGTCCTCGGCCCGCGCACCGGTTACGCCGACCACGAGGCGCGGGCCCGGCACGAGGCGGCTCCCGGCCGTCTGACCGACGTCGCGGGCGTCCGGTACGACGAGTTCAGCAACCTCGTCGGGGAAGTTCCCGTGCGGTCGGCGTCTGGGGGCCCGCTCGACCTCCCCGAGGGTGCGACGGCGACCCGCTGGGCCGACGGCCTGACCGTCATCGACGCCGAGGTGCTCGTCACGTACGACCACCCGCACTTCGGGCGCTGGCCCGCGGTCACCAGTCGCCCGCACGGCGCGGGCCGGGTCACGTACGTCGGCACCGCGCCCGGGCGCGACCTCGCCCGGGTGCTGGCCGAGTGGCTGGCGCCGGCCGCGCGGCACGCCTGGCGGGACCTGCCCGCCTCCGTCACCGCGACGACCGCAACCGCACCCGACGGGCGCCGCGTGCACATCGTCCACAACTGGAGCTGGGAGCCGGTGAGCGTCGTCGCCCCCACGGACCTCTCCGACGTCCTGACCGGCGCCGCCGTCCCCGCGAGCGCCGCACTGGACCTGGGCCCCTGGGACGTACGCGTCCTCGTCTCCTGACCCCGGCCTCCGCCTTCACCCCTCACCCCTACAGACATCGACGTGACCGTCCCCCGAGGAGAAGCTGTGCAGAGCAGAAGACTGAGCCGGACGCTGGGAACCGCCGTCGCGGCGTCCGCGTTGCTGACGATCCCCATGACCGGCGCGCAGGCGTACAACCCGACGGGCGGAACCCTCTACCAGCTCGGCAGCGAGCCGTGCCTCAAGGGCCGGGGCAACTGCGCGGTCTACCCGAAGTCGGCGGAGCTGCCGAGCGGACGTCTGGTGGCGTCGTTCGAGAAGTCCACCGTCGTGTCCGCGTCGGGCAGCGCCGACGGGCAGACCCTGCCGGTCTACAGGAGCGACGACGACGGCACGTCCTGGCAGCCGCTGTCGGAGGTCAAGGCTCCGGCGTACCTCTCCAAGGACCCCCGCTACGCGAAGTACACGAGCAACTGGACCAACCCGTACCTCTACGTCCTGCCGGACAGGGTCGGCGACCTCAGGAAGGGCACGCTGCTCCTGGCCAGTGTCGTGTCGGGGGACGACCACTACTACAAGGAGCACAAGGCGGCCGACCCCGGCTGGACGCCGGACAACGACGGGGATCGCGAGGACCTGGCGATCGCCCTGTACTCCAGCGGTGACGAGGGCAGGACCTGGCAGGTCGTCAATATCATCGCCACCGGCGGCTGGCAGGGCGGCAGCGCCGGCGCGGTCGGCCAGAACATCGCCAAGGCCAACACGGACAAGCAGGTAGACCCCCTCTGGGAGCCGTACCTGATGGTCTACAAGAACAAGCTCGTCGCCTACTACTCCGACGAGAACGACTACACGGGCTTCGACCCGGTCACCGGTGTGCCGGCCCTCGACCCCGCCAACGACACCGCCGCGGACTCGCACGGTCAGATCCTCGTGCACAGGACCTGGAACGGGAAGAGCAAGAACTGGAGCGATCCCGTCGTCGACATCGCCGGGTCGGACCAGGACACGGGCGGCGGGAAGAAGGAGATCGGCGGCGGCCGGCCGGGCATGACGAACGTCGTGCGGACGACGGACGGACGGTGGCTGCTGACCTTCGAGTACTGGGGCGGGGGCGCCAACACCAGGTACGTGCTCGCGGACGACCCGCTGAAGTTCTTCCGCGGCTCCGCCACCGGCATGGGAGTCACCTCGCTGCCGGTCGTCGCCGGTTCCCGGCCTCTCGCGACCGGTGGCAGTCCGGTGATCATCGCGCTTCCCGACGGACGCCTGGTCTACAACGCGGCCGGCAGCGGCGACGTCTGGGTCGACGACAGCGGACGCAGCGACGGCGTGTGGACGGAGTACCAGACCACCTCGCCGGCCGGCTACAGCCGCAACCTGCAGTATGTCGACGGGACCGGACGGGTCGCGATCCTCAACAACCAGGGCACGTCCACGATCGCCCACGCCGAGGTCGACCTCGGCGACTCGGACGGTGCCTACTACCAGCTGGTGAACCGCAGGACCGGCCAGGTGATCGGCACCGGCAACAAGACCAACGACGCGAACCTCGGCAACGCGGACGTGCCCGACGTGGTCATGGAGGACCGGGGCGCGGCAGCGATCACGGACACCCAGTACTGGCACGTGACGACCGAGCCGAACGGCGGCGTGAACCTGCTGAACAAGTCGGGCGGCCGCGCGGCGGCCATCTGGACCGGCAACGCCACGGCCGGCCAGAAGATCGGCCAGTGGGTCGACAACAGCGCCACCGGCAGCTGGAACCTCGTCAAGACCGCCGACGGGTTCTACCGGCTCCAGTCCGTCAAGAACACCGGCCTGTACCTGACCGGTGCGTCCGCCGGGGCGCCGCCGGCCCTGCGGACCCCGCTCACGGACGGCTCGCAGGACTGGGAACTCGTCCAGTAGGAGGTCAGGCGCCGAGTGCCGTGCGCAGGGTGGAGGCCATCAGTGTGATGGCCTCCTTTCCGGCCGGCACCGGGCCCGTGTGGGTGAAGTAGTGGTCGACGCCCTCGAAGACGCGGTGCGTGACCGGCACACCCGCGGCGTCCAGGGCCTTGGCGTAGGCGTCACCCTCGTCGCGCAGGCGGTCGTTCTCCGCGGTGATGACGAGGGCCGGCGCCAGTCCGGCGAGGTCGTCGGCCAGCCCGGGCGAGACGAGCGGATCGGCACGCCCGGCCCGATCCGGCGCATAGGCGTCGGTGAAGATCCGCATGAGGCGCGGGGTGAGCAGCGGTTTCTCGGTGCGGGACAGCTTGGCCGCGGGATCGGTGACCATGTCGAGGGGGCCGGAGTCGAGGATCTGCAGGCGCGGCGAGAAGGTGCCGCGGTCCCGGGCCGTGCGGCACACCGTGGCAGCCAGGTTGGCTCCCGCGCTGTGTCCGCCCACGGCGAGCCGGGAGCCGTCCCAGCCGCCCTTGTCTCCGTTCGCGGCGACCCACGCGGTGACGTCGTAGGCCTGGGTGACGGCGGCGGGGAACGGCCGCTGAGGGGCGACGGCGTAGTCGACGTTGATCACGACACAGCCGGCCGTGGCGGCTATACGGCGGCACAGGTGGTCGTCCTGTTCGGGGCGCCCGACGATGAACCCTCCGCCGTGGAAGTTGACGTAGACGGGGGCGGGCGGGCCGACGGGGGCAGTGCCGGACGGACGGTAGACGGTGCAGGTCACCGGCCCGGCACCGGTCTCCACCTGGAGGGTCTCGGTGTGTTTGGGGACCTCGGCGAACCGGAGGTCCTTGTGCACCCGGGCCATGGTCGCGCCGAGCAGCAGCTGGATGGCCCTGGCCTGGAATCTGGGGCTGAGAGGCATGGTCCGGTCCGTCCTCGCGACGCGGAATCAACAGGATTCCTGATAGTGGAGGTCATCCTGCACCGCCAGGGCCGAACGCGCCACTCCCTGTGCGGCACCTCACCCCGCGGAAATTCGACCCCGGGACGAGGAGACGGGAGCACACGTTCCCGTCGGCGGAGCCGATCCGCCCAACTCCCTTACGCGCACGCTCAAAAGGGCTCAGAGATCTTGCTGTTCCGAACTTTCTCGGGCCAGTCCCGAAGCGCGTCACCCTGTGGGGGGACGGGCTCCGTACGTTCGGGGAACCAGCGGGGCCGGAGGAGCCCGGGCCCGCGCGACCGGCAGGAGAAGTGCCGTGGCGAATCTGGAGATCTCGATGAAGGAGACGATGACCGCGATCGAGGGGGCGGTGGGGGTCGCCGTCGTGGACTACACCAGCGGCATGGCACTCGGCACACTCGGCGGGGGCAAGGACCTCGATCTGAACGTGGCCGCGGCCGGCAACACCGACGTGATCCGCGCCAAGGTCCGCACCATGGAGCACCTGGGCCTGAAGGGCGAGATCGAGGACATCCTGATCACGCTCGCGAGCCAGTACCACCTGATCCGGCTGCTCAAGGGCCGTGGCGGCAGCGGGCTGTTCATCTATCTCGTCCTGGACCGCGGCCGGTCCAACCTGGCCATGGCCCGCCACCAGCTCAAGCGGATCGAGGCCGAGCTCGAGGTATAGACAACCGGACGGCGCGCGGCTTCGCACACCCTCGAATTGAAGATTTCTTCATCTCGACACATCCAGATCAGCGCATCACACGGGTGTGCGGAGCCCGCAGCCACCAGGATCGTGACGCAGCACGCACCGTACGCGGCAGGGAGCGAGCGATCGACCATGCAGGTTCCCCTCTACCAGGCCAAGGCCGAGTTCTTCCGCATGCTCGGGCACCCGGTACGCATCAGGGTCCTCGAACTGCTCCAGGGCGGCCCCGTCCCCGTACGGGACCTGCTCGCCGAGATCGAGATCGAACCGTCCAGCCTGTCCCAGCAGCTGGCGGTGTTGCGCCGCTCCGGGATCGTGGTGTCGATCCGGGAGGGCGCGACGGTCAGTTACGCGCTCGCGGGCGGCGACGTGGCCGAGCTGCTGCGGGCCGCCCGCCGCATCCTCACCGAACTACTCGCGGGACAGAACGAGTTGCTGGCGGAACTGCGCCAGGCCGATCCGCCGCTTCCGGTACCGCGGGCGGCACCTCACGGACATGACGGGACCGGTGTGAGCGCTTTCAGGTTTCCTTCAGGTACGTCCTGAAGTTTGGGACGCATGCACGGACACCGACCACGTACCCCCGCTGCCGAGCGCAGCCGTCGCTGGTTCATGAACAAGGCGCTGCTCGCCGGCGGTGTCGCCGCGATGGCGACCATGACCGGCTGCTCCTCCGGCTCCTCCGACACAGCGGGCGCCGCCTCCTCCTACGGCGGCCCGGGCGGGATGCCCTCCGGAGGGCCCGGCGGCGGCGCCGGCGGAATGGGCCCCGGCGCGAGCGAGGTCGAGTACGCGGACTTCGTCGGTGTCACCACCGACGGCAAGGTCGCGGACGACCTGTACTCGATCCACGCCACGGACGTCTCCACCGACAAGGTCGTCAAGGCGGCCCAGGCCTTCCTGGACGGGCTGACCACCAAGGAACGCAAGGCCTCCGTCTTCGAGGTGGACGACGACGAGTGGCTGGCCTGGAGCAATGTCGACGGCTACCAGCGCGAGGGCGCCCGGATGGGCGACCTGACCGAGAAGCAGCGCGACCTCGGCTACGCGCTGCTCGGAGTCGCCCTGTCCGCCGAGGGACTCACCCAGACCCGCAACATCATGAAGCTCAACGCCTTCCTCGGCGACTACAGCGGCGGCAACCGGGACACCCTCACCGAGGGCGCCTACTTCTTCACCTTCATGGGCACGCCGTCGACCACCCAGCCGTGGGGCTTCCAGTACGAGGGTCACCACGTGGCCATCAACTACTTCGTGCTCGGCGACCAGGTGGTCATGACGCCCACCTTCATGGGCTCCGAGCCGACCTCGGCCACCTACGACGGCGAGAAGATCACCCTCTTCAAGAAGGAGACGACGGCCGGACTCACCCTGCTGCGGTCTCTCACCGACGCGCAGCGCGGGAAGGTGATCTCCTCGGAGACCAAGGCCGGGGACAACCTCAAGGCCGGCGCCGGCAAGGACAACCTCCAGCTCGCCCACCAGGGCCTCGCCGCCTCCGGATTCACCGCCGCCCAGCAGGACAAACTCCTGGACCTGGTGCGGGTCTACGTCGGCAACATGGCCGACGGGCACGCCGAGGTGAGGATGAAGGAGATCGAGGAGCACATCGACAGGACGTACTTCTACTGGATCGGCGAGACCAAGGACTCCTCGGCCTTCTACTACCGCGTGCACAGCCCGGTCGTGCTCATCGAGTACGACGCCCAGTCGCCGCTCGCCTACGGCAACAAGGACAGCGGGGGCGGCGGTATGGGCGGGCCGGGCGGAACCCCGACCCAGCAGCACATCCACACCGTCATCCGCACCCCCAACGGCGGCGACTACGGCGTGGACCTGCTCAAGCTGCACCTGGAGAACGACCACTGAGCGTCGGGCAGACATGCGACGGGCCCGGGCGACGTGACCGTCCCGTGTCGCCCGGCCCCTGAGCGGCCGGTGTCGGCCCCCGTAGCGTGCACGGGGCCGGTGTCGAACACCGGCTCGGGGATCGAACGAAACACACCGGAACGCCAGGGTTCGCCACCCCTTCCGCCACGTAGAAATATCTACCAGCATGCATATACCCGATCGGCATGCGGCCGGGGGCGGACGTCACACGGAGCCGACATGAGCGATGCGATGTGGACGCGGGGCGTGGAGTGGCTCGCCGCCGCCGCGACGGACCCGCGACTGTGCAAGCGGGAATGGGACCAGGGCGACGGGATCGCCCTGCTGGAGGCGGGCCGTTACTGGGACGTGCTCAGCGTGCCCGACCGGCTGGGCCTGCTCACGCTGGATCTGCTCTGGCAGGCGCCACGCCTCTTCCCGGGGCCCACGCTCGTGGACACCGTGGCCCACCGGGTCGGATTCTTCCTCCCGCCCGATCCCGGCAGCCGGTGGATCGGCGCGGGACTGCGACGCGCGGGCCGGGGCTCCTGGGTGGCGGTGCCGCCGCCGTACCGGGCCGCGCGGTCCCTGGAGTGGCTGGTACCGCCGGACGGGACCGGGGCGCTGCACGGGCCCGTCACTCTGGAGCTGGCCCTGCGTCAGGCCAACGGCACCCTGGCGGTACTGACCCCGATGTGCGGCCGATAGCGCGTCATCGACAGGACCCCGAGGTGCGGGCGATGGGACGTCATCGGCGGGACGTGCCGTCCTCGTCGTGGCCGAGGCGGCGGGCGGGGCCGCGGACACCCCCTGCACGTCCGAACGGGTGGGCACGGCACGCCCGTCGGCACCCCGTTCCGCGACGAGCCGGGGTCGGATCGGCACGTGGCACGGGGGCTCACGGCCCATCGGGCGGCGTGGAGGAGCCCGTCGGGCAGCGGCTACCGGCGGTCCGACTCAACTTCCGCGTACGGCAATTCAGACAGTCGACGCAGAAGCGAACAGATACCGGTCAGTTCGGGAGGCAAGTCTCGCTCAACCGTGCGGGATCGATCAATGACGGTGTGTACTGTGCAACGAGTGCCCGGTCCGAACACACCGGGCCACCCCTGCTACGAGCACCGAGACGACGCCCGACCCTCCCTGGAACCGAATCGATGATCGAATTACCGGACCTCGTGGTCGGCGGCCTGACCGTCGGCACACTGTCCGCGCTCGCCCTCGGCGGCGGCCTGCTGCGGCTACGGCGGCAACAGACCCGGCAGCGAGCCGAGATCGCCGCGCTGCGTACCCAACTCGACGGATCCATACGGGCGTTCACGGCAGAGGTCGAGCATCTGGCCGACCGGCGCGTGCCCGCCGCCGCCCGCCAGGTGGCTCATGCGCACCTGCCCGAACCGGGCCCGCTCCAGCCGCTGACCGCCGGCACACCCCTGGGCACCGCCCTGGAGAACGTGGTGCTGGCGCTCCAGTCCGAGGTGGCCGCCCAGCGCACCCGGGTCGACGCGGCCGCGCAGGCCGGGATGCGGGGCGCTACCCGGGAGATCCAGGCGGCCCTGTACCGGCTTCAGGACGCGCTGCGCGGACTTCAACAGCGTTACGACGAACCTGAGTTGGCGCAGACGCTGTTCCGGCTGGACCACGAGAACGAGCAGTCGCTGCGCCGCGCGCAGGTCACCGCCGTGGTGTGCGGGGCCTGGGTCGGGCTGGCGCGCGAGGAGTCCCACCTGGTGGACGCGGTGACCGGCGGTCAGGCCCGGCTCGCGGGCTACCACCGGGTCCGGGTCCACAACCACCTCGAGACCGGTACGGCCCTGGTCTCGCACGCCGTCGAGCCGGTGGCCATCATCGTCGCCGAGCTGCTCGACAACGCGCTCAGGCACTCCGCCCCGGACACCGACGTCGTGGTGAGCCTGGAGCACGTCCACCACGGCGTGTGCGTGACCGTCGACGACGCGGGCCTCGGTATGACCCAGGACGAACGTGACCGTGCCCAGCGGCTGGTGGCCGGCGACGACCTCATCCTGCTGACCGACCTGGGCGATCCGCCGCGCATGGGGCTGGCCGCCGTCGGCCGGCTCACCAGGCAGTTCGACCTGAGCGTCGACGTGTCCTCGGCCTCCCCGTACGGCGGGGTACGCGCGGTGCTGCGGGTCGACAGCCATCTGCTCAGTCACCTGGACCCGGCCGACCGGCCGCCGGCCGCGAGCGCGCCGCGCACGACTCGCAGGGCCGCGGCCGACCGGCCGTCCCCCTCCCACGCGTACGGGACAGAGCCCGCCACGCCCGAGGCACCGCCGGGGCATCAGGAGCCCTGGGACCCCGAGGGCCTGCCGCAGCGCCGTCGCCGCGGCCGGGCCGGCGCACCCGCACCCGCACAGAGCCCGGCGGAACGTGCGGTACGGCGCCCGGAGGAGGCCGCGGCCGCGCTCGGCGCGCTCCAGTCCGGCACGGCCGCGGCCCGCGCCGCCATCGGGAACACGAGAGCCGACGGCCAGGGGAACATCCCGGCTGCCAGGACAGACCCGATCGACCCGGCCTACCGCACTGGCCGGACGGATCACACCGACCGGGCCGACCGGACGGACCACCCCGGCCGGAGCGACCGGACCGACTCGGCCGAGGACACCGGCGAGGCGAGCCAGACCAACCCGGTCGAACACACCGGCGAGGCGAGCCGCACCGACCCGGCCGAGCACACCGGCCACGCCCGCCGGAGCGACGGGACCGGCCGGACCGGCCAGACCGAGTACACCGACACCGACAACAACGAGGGGGGAGCGGCCAGATGACCAGCCGCAACACGGGCGACACGGCATGGGTGCTGGAACCGATCCTGCAGGTGCCGCACGTGCTGGCCGCCGTCATGCTGACCCGGGACGGACTCGTGACGGGCTACACCGACGCCCTCTCGCAGCCGTCCGCCGAGCGGGTGGCCGCCATCACCAGCACCGTGCAGGGGGCCTGCCGGACGGCGGCGGCCGCGTTCGCCGACCGGGAGCGGGCCGACGTACGCCAGATCGTCATCGAGTCCGACCTCGGTTACGTACTGATCGTGCCGACCGACCACGGCACCTGCGTGGCCGCGTACGGCGACGGTGAGACCCGGCTGGACCTGCTGGCGCACCGGGTGCACTCCCAGGTGGCGCGACTGGGCGAGAAGGCCATGGCGGCCGCGTCCCGAGGAGCCGACGACACCGCGCCGGAATGACCCGCCGCCCGGCCGGTCGGCCCCTCGTTCCCGCCTATCTGTCGACCGGCGGGGTGGCCCTGCCCAGCCGTCCCCACCTGGAACGGCTGTCGGTGCTCGCCCGTAGCGAGAAGCCGCTGCCGGTCGGCCTGCCCGCCGCCGAACTCGCCCTGCTCGACACCCTGGAGGGCGGCTCGCTGGCGGTGGTGGAGGCGGCCGCGCTGCTCAGACTGCCGGTCTCCGCGGTGCGGGTACTGGCGGCCGACCTCGTCGACCGGGACCTGGTTCTCGCCCGCGCGCCGATCCCGCCCGCCGAACGGTTCGACCCCGACCTGCTGAAGAGAGTGGCCGATGGCCTCCGCGCCCTCAAACACCGCACCTGACGCCGGCGCGCCCGGCGCCGTGCACCGGCCCGACACCGCCCGCGACCTGGTGAAGATCCTGGTCGCGGGACCGTTCGGGGTGGGCAAGACGACCCTGATCGACTCGGTGTCCGAGATCCGCCCGCTGCACACCGAGGAACACCTCTCCGAGGCGTCCGCCGAGGTGGACGACCTGGCCGGGGTGCGGGACAAGTCCACGACGACCGTCGCCATCGACTTCGGCCGGATCAGCCTGGCCGGGGATGTCGTGCTGTACCTGTTCGGCACGCCCGGGCAGGAGCGCTTCCGCGCGCTGTGGGACGACATCGCCTACGGGGCGCTGGGCGCGCTCGTCCTCGTCGACAGCCGCCGCCTCGACGCGTCGTTCGACGTCCTGGGCCTGGTGGAGGAGAGCGGGCTGCCGTACGCGGTGGCCTTCAACGCCTTTCCCGACGCGCCCCGTCACTACGGTGAGGAACGGTTGCGCCGGGCCCTGGACCTGGAGCCCGGAACGCCGATGGTGACGTGCGACGCGCGGGACCCCGGCTCCTCGATCGACGCGCTCCTCGCGCTCGTCGACCATCTGATCGGATCCGACGCCATGGAGGCCCGGTGACCATCCATCCCCCGGACCGGCACGACTTCACACGCTCGGTACCGGTGCGGCTGTGGGACGAGGGCTTCGCCGCCGATCCGCACCGGTACTACCAGGCGCTGCGTGCCCAAGGTCCCGTCGGCTGGGCCGAGTTGGCGCCCGGGGTGCCGGCGTACGTGGTCACCGACCGCCGCGCCGCGCTGGACGTGCTGCACGACGAGGAGACGTTCTCGCACGACCCGCGCGCGTGGGAGGCGACCGTTCCGGACGACTCGCCGGTGCTGGGCATGATGCGGTGGCGGCCCAACGCCCTGTTCGCCGACGGCGCCGCGCACGTCCGGTACCGCACCACCCTCATCGACGTCTTCGACCTGGTGGAACCGCACGACCTGCGGGGGCGTGTGCACCGGGCGGTGCGGCTGCTGGTCGGCCGGATCGGACCGAAGGGCGAGGCCGACCTGGTCGGCGACTTCGCCGAGCCGCTCATGGCGCTGGTGCTCAACGACCTGTTCGGCCTGCCGGAGAGCCAGGGCGACCGGCTGCACTCGGGCGTGGGCAAGATGATGGAGGGCGGCGACCGGGCGGCCGTGGGTGAGGCGGAGTACGCGCAGTACGTGCTGGACCTCATCGCCGCCAAGGCCGAGCGGCGGGGCGACGACCTGCCGAGCCGGCTGCTTGACCATCCGGCCGGGCTGACCCGGGAGGAGGTCACCTGGCAGGTGTTCCTCACCCTCGGCGCCGGATACGGGCCGACGGCGAACCTGCTCTCCAACACGCTGTCGAGGATCCTGGGCAACCCGCTCTACTACTCCACCCTCACCAACGGTGCCCGGCCCGTCATGGACGCCGTGGTGGAGGTGCTGCACCACGAGACGCCGCTGGCCAACTACGGCATCTACTACGTCCGCAGGCCGGTGGCGTTCCACGGGGTGTGGCTGCGCGAGGCGGTGCCGGTGGTGGTGTCGTACGGGGCGCTCGGGATCTTCGCCGAGCGGGAGGTGACCGGCGGCCGGCATCCGAACGACGCCTCGCATCTGTCGTGGGGGGCGGGAGCGCACGCCTGCCCGGTGAAGCAGCACACGCTGCTGCTCGTCACCGAGGCGATCGAGCGGCTCACCCAGTGGCTGCCCGACCTCGAACCCGTCGTGTCCCGCGACCGGCTGACCTGGCGGCCGGGTCCCTTCCACCGGTCGCTGACGGCGCTGCCCGTACGTTTCAGCCCCCGCTCCCCCGCTTCCGAACCCTCAGGAGTCCGTCCGTGACCGTGACCGACCGCATCGTCCTCGACCCGTTCGGCGCCGATGTGCACGCCGAGAGCGCCCGGCTGCGCGCCCTCGGCCCGATCGTGCCCGTGGAGCTGCCCGGCGGCATTCCGGCCTGGGCGCCCACCGGGTACGAGGCGCTCAAGGCGCTGATCCTGGATCCCCGGGTCAGCAAGGACCCACGGCAGCACTGGCGGCAGTGGCCGGAAGTCGGCGAGCACCCCTCCTGGGGCTGGATCCTGGGCTGGGTCGGTGTGATCAACATGCTCTCCACCTACGGCACCGACCACGCGCGACTGCGCAAACTGGTGGCGCCCAGCTTCACCCACCGGCGTACCGAGGCGATGCGCACCCAGGTGGAGACGATCACCACGGAGCTGCTCGACGCGCTGGAGAAGGGCGGCGACGCGGTCGACCTCAAGGCCACGTTCGCCCACCCGCTGCCGATGCGGATCGTCTGTGAACTGTTCGGTGTGCCGGAGGACATGCGGGAGGCGCATGTCCGTCTCGTCGCGGCGATCATGGACACCACCGACCCGTCCCCTGAGCACGCCGCGTTCGTGCAGGAGCGGATCGGTACGGTGCTGGGCGCGCTCATCGCGTACAAGAGCGAGCACCCGGGCGACGACATGACGACCGAGCTGATCCGCGTGCGCGACGAGGAGGGCGACCGGCTCAGCGGCGAGGAGCTGCTGTACACGCTGCTGCTGGTCATCGGCGCCGGTTTCGAGACGACGGTGAATCTCATCGGGAACGCGGCGGTGGCGCTGCTGCGCCGGCCGGAGCAGCTGGCGGCCGTCCGCCGGGGCGAGATCGGCTGGGACGCGGTCGTCGACGAGACGCTGCGCGTGCACCCGCCGATCGCCACCCTGCCGCTGCGGTTCGCCGTCGCCGACATCACGGTGGGTGACGTGACGATCCCGGCCGGGGACGCCGTCATCACGACGTACGCGGCGGCGAACGTGGACCCGGCGCACTACGGGGCGGACGCCGACGTGTTCGACGCGGCGCGCGCTGCGGACGATCATCTGGCGTTCGGCATCGGTGTGCACCGGTGCATCGGGGCTCCCCTGGCCAGGATGGAGGCGCTGACGGCGCTGCCCGCGCTGTTCGACCGGTTCCCCGAGCTGCGGCTGGACACCGGGGCCGGAGACCTGCGGCAGGTGCCTTCGTTCATCGCGAGCGGCTGGCAGGAGATCCCGGTCCGGCTGCGCGGCTGAGACGTGGCGGATGCCGGCCCGCGGGGCCTTTGCCACGGTCGCGTCGAGCGTCCGCCTGCGCCCGGAGCCGCCGGGCCGGGCGGTGCGCGCGCGGCGGTCCTGCGCGGCCCCCGCCCGGCGGCACGGCATAAGCTCAGCCAATGGCGAAGTACTACGACGTGCACCCCGACAACCCCCAGCCGCGCACCATCTCCCAGGTCGCGGCCGCCATCCGGGCGGACGCGCTGATCGCGTACCCGACGGATTCCTGCTACGCGCTGGGCTGCCGGCTGGGCAGCAAGGACGGCATCGACCGGATCCGGGCCATCCGCAACCTGGACGACAAGCACCACTTCACCCTGGTGTGCCAGGACTTCGCGCAACTCGGCCAGTTCGTACGAGTGGACAAGGACGTGTTCCGCGCGATCAAGGCGTCGACGCCCGGCAGCTACACCTTCATCCTCCCGGCGACGAAGGAGGTGCCGCGCATGCTCCAGCACCCGAAGAAGAAGACGGTGGGTGTGCGCATCCCCGACCACGTCGTCACCCAGGCCCTGCTCGCCGAGCTCGGTGAGCCGTTGCTGTCCAGCACCCTGCTGCTGCCCGGCGAGGACGAGCCGATGACCCAGGGCTGGGAGATCAAGGACCAGCTCGACCACTTGGTGGACGGCGTGCTCGACTCCGGGGACTGCGGCACCGAGCCGACCACGGTCATCGACTTCTCCGACGGCGAGGCGGAGATCGTGCGGCACGGGGCGGGCGACACCACCCGGTTCGAGTAGCGCCTTCCGTACACGTTCCGCACCGGGACGCCCCCCGCCGGAGGTCCCGGCGGGCGGGTGGATGGTATATGCAACGATGGGCGCTGCCCGGACCCCCGCCGGGGCCGGTCGATCGCTCGCTCGCCGTAACGCACCGCGCAGAGAGGCGCCCCCATGACCTCCGTACAGGGCACAGCCGTGGACATACCCACCGAGGACGGCGTCGCCGACGCCTATCTCGCGCATCCCGGTGACGGGACACCCCGGCCGGGCGTGCTGCTCTACCAGGACGCCTTCGGGCTCCGTCCGCACCTGATGGCGATGGCCGACCGGCTCGCCGGGGCCGGCTACAGCGTGCTGGTGCCCAACCTGTTCTACCGTCACGGGCGCGCTCCGATCATGGAGTTGCCCGAGTTCATCGACCCCGCCGCGCGCCCGGAGATCTTCGAGACGCTGTACCCGCTCGTGCTGGCCCTCACCCCCGAGCTGATCGTCCGGGACTCCGACGCCTACCTGCGGTGGATGCAGGAGAGCGCGCTGGTCGCGGACGGCCCGGTCGCGGTGGCCGGATACTGCATGGGCGCCCGGCTCACCCTGCCGACCGCCGGTGCGCATCCGGACCGGATCGCGGCCGTGGCCGGTTTCCACGGCAGCCGTCTCGTGACCGACGCGCCGGACAGCCCCCATCTGGCCGCCGCGCACATCACGGCCGAGGTGTACTTCGGCCACGCCGACAACGACCCGGGTCTGCCGCCCGAGCAGATCGAGCGCTTCGCGGAGGCCCTCACCGCGGCGGGAGTCCGGCACACCTGCGAGGTCTACGCCGGATCCGAGCACGGTTACACGCAGGCCGACACCGCCGCGTACGACGAGAAGGGCTCGGAGCGGCACTGGGCCGCACTGCTGGACCTGCTGAAGCGGACCTTCTGAGCATCTGCCGACACGGACCTTCTGAGCATCTGCCGATGCCGTGAACGCCCGGGGCCCGGACGGGCCACGGGCGTCTCCTTTTGCCGAAATCGTTGACATGGGCACAACCCGGTGCCAATTTGAGAGCGCTCTCAACATGGTACGGACCAACCCCACAGGCCTACCCGCACGGAGGTGGAGAGTGCTTTCCAGGATCACGCTCACACTCGCCCGCAGACGCGCACTCGGACTCGCCGGAGCCGTCGCCCTCGTCGGCGCGCTGTTGTCCCTCGGCCCGCCGGCCCAGGCGGCCGTCGCCGACACCATCCCGTTGAAGATCTCCAACAACTCGGGGCGCGGCGAACCCCTGTACGTCTACGACCTCGGCACTCTCCTCACCACGGGACAGCAGGGCTGGGCGGACGCGAACGGCGCCTTCCACGCGTGGCCCGGCGGCGGCAACCCGCCCACGCCGGCGCCCGACGCCTCCATCGCGGGCCCGGCCGCCGGTCGGTCAGCCACCATCCGGATCCCCAGGTTCTCGGGCCGGATCTACTTCTCCTACGGACAGAAGCTCGACTTCAGACTGACCACCGGCGGGCTGGTGCAGCCGGCCGTGCAGAATCCGGGCGACCCGAACCGGAACATCCTGTTCAACTGGTCGGAGTACACCCTGAACGACTCCGGGCTCTGGCTGAACAGCACCCAGGTCGACATGTTCTCCGCGCCGTACGCGGTCGGCGTGCAGCGTGCCGACGGGTCCACGGTCAGCACCGGGCATCTCAAAGCGGGCGGCTACAACGGGTTCCTCAACGCGCTGCGCGGCCAGCCCGGCGGCTGGGCGAACCTCGTCCAGACCCGGTCCGACGGCACCGTCCTGCGGGCTCTCGCCCCGCTCTACGGGGTGGAGACCGGAGCCCTCCCGGCGAACGTCATGGACGACTACGTCAACCGCGTCTGGCAGAAGTACGCGACGACCACGCTGACCGTCACCCCGTTCGCCGACCAGCCGGGCACGAAGTACTACGGCCGGGTCTCGGGCGGGGTGCTGAACTTCACCAACGCCTCCGGAGCGGTCGTGACCAGCTTCCAGAAGCCGGACGCGTCCAGCATCTTCGGCTGCCACAGGTTGCTGGACGCCCCGAACGACGCCGTGCGCGGGCCGATCTCCCGCACCCTGTGCGCGGGTTTCAACCGCTCCACGCTCCTGGTCGACCCCAACCAGCCCGACACGACGACGGCGGACTTCTACCAGGACGCGGTGACCAACCACTACGCCCGCAGGATCCACGCGCAGATGGCCGACGGCAAGGCGTACGCGTTCGCCTTCGACGACGTCGGACAGCAGGAGTCCCTCGTCCACGACGGCTCGCCGCGCCAGGCCTACCTGACGCTCGATCCGATGAACC